>JACCRW010000161.1 GCA_013813345.1 Actinomycetota bacterium | reverse complement strand
TCTTCGACCGCACCGACTCCGGCAAGTGGGTCAGCGCGCTTCTGATCGCCGATTTCCTCCCGATCATCCTGATCGGGCTCCTACTCGGCCCACTCGTCGACAGGTTCTCCCGGCGGCGGCTCCTGATCGCCTCCGATCTCGCCCGCGTGCTCATCTTCGCGGCGTTGCCGTTCGCGGACAGCGCGATCGCGATAGTCGTACTCGCCGGCTTGTCGGGCATCGCCACCGGCTTCTTCCGCCCGGCTGTCTATGCGGGAATGCCGAACCTCGTCTCCGACGAAGACCTACCGAATGCGAATTCGATCCTCCAGGCGGCCGAGAACCTGACCTGGATGATCGGCCCGATTCTCGGCGGCGTCCTGATCGCGGCGCAGGGGCCGGAGCTCGCCTACTGGCTGAACGCGGCGTCGTTCGTGATCTCCGCCGTGCTCCTCGTCCGGATCCCGGCGCACCGGCTGCAGGCGGGCACGATCGAGAGCCGCGGCCACTGGCAGGATCTCGGCGACGGGATCCGGTTCGTGCTCCGGACACGCACGCTCTTCGCCGTCCTCGTCGTCTGGAACATCGTCTTTCTCGGCAATGCCGCGGTCAACGTGGGGGAGGTCGTGCTCGCCAAGGTCTCGCTCGGCGCGGGGAACGTCGGCTTCGGCCTGCTCGTCGGGACGTCCGGCCTCGGGCTGACGATCGGCAGCCTCGCCGCGACCTCCCTGCTCGAGCGATTCGGGACGCGGGCAGGCTACGCCTGTTCGATCGCGCTGATGGGAATCGGCTTCGGACTCGCCGCGGTGGCGCCGACGCTCGCGGTGGCGATGGCCGGAGTGCTCGTCGGCAGTCTCGGCAACGGAATCGCCGTCGTCTGCAACGCGCTGCTCGTCCAGCGCGGCGCTCCGGACGAGCTTCGTGGGCGAGTCTTCACTGTGATCATGTCCTCGAACTACGCGGTCTTTGGGCTGGGGATGGCCGCTGCGGGACCGCTCGTAGACGAGTTCGGCGCGCGCTGGCTCTGGGGCGCCGCCGCGATCGCCTTCCTCGTCGGTTCCGCGACGGCAGCGCTGCTCGCCCGGAACGTCGACGCGAGCGCCGCAGCGTCTGAGCTCGACGATCCCCTGGCTGCAACGAGCCTCTAGTCATCTAAGGTCCAGGGCCGTGGCCCGCGCGGACTGGACGCTCGAGCAGCTTGCGGCCGGCGTCCGGGCCGGAGATCGACGCGCGCTGGCGCGTGCGATATCCCTCGTCGAGAACGGCGACCCCACCTCCTTCGAGCTCGTTCGCGAGCTCTATCCCGAGACCGGCAACGCGTTCGCAATCGGGGTCACGGGCCCGCCGGGAGTCGGCAAGTCGTCGCTGATCAGCTCGCTCGTCCGCCACGTCCGGGACCAGGAGCGCACGGTCGGGGTGATCAGCGTCGATCCTTCGAGCCCGTTCACCCACGGCGCCCTCCTCGGCGACCGGATCCGGCTCTCCGACCACTTTCTCGATCCGGGTGTCTTCATCCGCTCGATGGGCACACGCGGCCACATCGGCGGTCTGGCGGAGGCGACGCTCCAGGCGGCGCTGCTCCTCGACGCCGCCGGCAAGGAGCTCGTCTTCCTCGAGACGGTCGGGGCAGGGCAGAGTGAGGTCGAGGTGATCGGGATCGCCGACACCGTCCTCCTCGTTCTCCAGCCCGGCTCGGGCGACTCGGTGCAGGCGTTGAAGGCTGGGATCATGGAGATTCCCGACGTGATCGCGATCAACAAGCTGGATCATCCGGCTGCGAAGACGATGCAGAGCGAGGTTCGCTCGATTCTCTCGCTCGACCGCGAGCGCGCCTGGAAGCCGCCGATCGTCCTGACCGAGGCGCTGCGAGGCGAGAACGTGGCGAAGCTGTGGGAGCGGATCGAGGAGCATCGCGTCTTTCTCGAAGCGGACGGGCTGCTCGAGGAGCGGCGGCGGCGCAACCTCGCCGGCGAGGTGTTCGCCGTCGCTTCCAGCCGCGCCAAGTCGCACCTGCAGGCGGCGGTCGCAGACGATTCGGAGCTCCGTCGGCTGCTCGACGAGGTTCAGGCGCGCGAGCTCGATCCGCTCTCCGCCGTGCAGGAGATCCTGGAGAAGGTGTACGGGTTCAGCGACAGCAGGACGCTCCCCCGATGACGACAGCGACCGCGCCGACTCTCGGCGAGATCGAGGCGGCGCGCGACCGGATCACCGGGATCGCCCAGGTAACGCCGGTGTACCCGTCGGAGACGCTCTCCAGGCTCTGCGGCCGGACGGTGCAGCTGAAGGCGGAGAACCTCCAGCGCACGGGTGCGTTCAAGATTCGCGGCGCCGTGAACACGATTGCCTCGCTCAGCGCGAAGGAGCGGCAGGCGGGCGTCGTCGCCGCGAGCGCGGGTAACCACGGGCAGGCGGTCGCTTGGGCCGCGCGGGAGGCGGGGATCGAGGCGACCGTCTTCATGCCACAGGACTCACCGATGGCGAAGGTCGACGCGACCCGGAACTACGGCGCCGAGGTCGAGCTCTCCGGCGCCGGCTTCGACGAGTCGCTGGCGGCCGCGCAGGCTCGGATGGAGGAGACGGGCGCCACGTTCCTCCATGCCTTCGAGGACGAGCGCGTGATCGCCGGGCAGGGGACGATCGGCCTCGAGCTCGCCACGCAGCTTCCGTCGCTCGGGACGCTCGTGATCCCGATCGGCGGGGGCGGGCTTGCGGCCGGGGTCGCCATCGCGATGCGCGAGCTCCGGCCCGAGGTGCGGCTCGTCGGGGTTCAGGCCGCGGCCGTGTGTCCGTTCGCCGGTGGGACCGAGCACGGGTTCACGATCGCCGAGGGGATCGCGGTCAAGCAGCCGGGAACGCTGACCGCAGCCATCCTGCGCGACCGGCTCGACGAGGTCGTGACCGTGACCGACGAGCAGATCAGCCACGCGATCGTGCTCCTGCTCGAGCGGACGAAGCTGCTCGTCGAAGGGGCCGGTGCCGCCTCGCTCGCGGCACTGCTCGGAGGCAAGGTGCCCGGCGACGACGAGGCCTGCGCGATCCTCTCCGGCGGGAACATCGATCCGACCCTGCTGATCCAGGTGATGCGGCACGGCCTCACGACAGCGGGCCGATATCTCGTTCTTCGCACCCGGCTCTCCGATCGCCCGGGCGAGCTGATCAAGCTTCTCGAGCTCGTCGCGGAGGAGCGTGGCAACGTCGTCTCGGTGGAGCACCATCGAGAGGGGATGAGGCTCCCGATCGGCGAGACCGAGGTTGAGCTGACACTCGCGATGCGCGACGAGGAGCATTGCGACGAGTTGCGCGCGACGCTCTCCGACCGCGGCTATCCCGCCGAGCGCTTGCGCTAGTTGCCGCAGCGGCGGAACTCGACGGTGCGGCCGCCGCGGGCCGCCCAGTCCGAGACGCCGCCGTCGAGCACCGGTCTTGCGTCGACGCCCTGCGCGGCCAGGATCGACGCGGCGATACCGGCCCTCGCACCCGATTCGCAGATCGTCACGACGGGGCGATCGGTGGGTACGTCCGCGGCACAGACCGACAGCAGCCGATAGGGGATGTTGCGGCTGCCGGAGATGTAGCCGTTGTCGCGCTCGTCGCGCTCTCGCACGTCAATCAGCTCGGCGCCGTCCCCAAGGAGCGCGTCAAGCTCGTCGAGACCGACCGACTCGATCCGCTCGGACCCACCGCCGAGCACGTAGCCCTCGAGCTCGAGGAAGCCGATCGACCGGAGCCCGCGGATCGCGCATTCCGCCTCGGCGGCGTTTGCCGCCTGGACGACGATCGGGCTCTCAGGGTCGAGCACGAACGCGGCCTTCGTGGCGAACGAGCTCCCGGAGATCGGAACGCTCAGCGCTCCCGGGCGGTGCCCGGCCAGGTAGTCGCGGACCGGCCGCACGTCGAGCACGGTCGCCTCGCCTGGCGCGGGCAGCTCCGCAACCGTCGCGGCGGCGGCGACGAAGGGACCGCGGTTCAATTCGACGATTCGGCTCATGTTCGGCGGCTTCGGAGCGCCTATGCCGGCAGCATCGGTGACGAACTCGAGCTCGTTCTCGAGCAGCAACGCACGGTTGAAGCGGCGCTCGTACCCGATCGTGGACGACGGTTTCGAGCTCATCCCCTTGCCGCAGAGCGACCCGGCAACGTGACCGGGAAAGAGCTCGACGCCGTCGGCGAGCTCGAGCAGCCGCTGCAGCGACCGATACAGATCCCCCGCGCCCTCCGCCGCTCCGACGGCGAGATCGGGTCGGGCGGCGTCGCCGACGAAGAGGGAGTCTCCGCTCAGGACGAGCCACGGCTCGTCGCCGCGGGAGCGATCGAGTACGACGAGGCAGACGTGCTCGGGACGGTGCCCGGGGGTGTGGACTGCGCGGAGCACGACATCGCCGAGCTTGACCTCCTGGCCGTCCTCGAGCGGATCGTGGGGATAGGCGACCTCGGCTTCCGGATGGATCGAGATCGGTAGGCCGTGCTCGAGCGCCAGGCGTCCGTGCCCGGAGAGATGATCGGCGTGATTGTGCGTCAGGAGCGAGCGGACGATCCGTACGTCGTGTCGCTCAGCGGTCTCGAGGAGCGGCTCGATCGCGAAAGGCGGGTCGACGACCGTCGCGGTACCCGAAGCTTCGTCGCCGACCAGGTACGACGCGCAGCCGAGATCGTCGTCCAGGAACTGCTGGAAGAGCACATTCCGACGCTAGCACGGCTCTCGGCTTTCCTTCTTGAAGCGGCCTCGATGGAGGAGCGCCAATGCCGCGGCACCGGTCAAGAGCCCGAGGATGCCGATGACGGCTGCCACGACGGGTCTGGACGAGTCGGGCGTGGACGTCGCCGGAAGCACGGTCATGGCCTGGCGAACCGTGACGAAGCGGCCGTCCTCGAACCGAGCCCGAAGGAGCAGGACGACTGGGCCGGGCTCGGCTCGGACGTCGACTCGCACTCGCCACTGCGTCTCCTTGCCGCGGCGTCCGCTGAGCTCGCTGGCGAGGGTTCGCACGCCCGGAGCGGACGCGTCGAGCGCCGAGGGCGGACGGCCCGGCCGGAGCTCCGGCAGCTCGATCCGCAACGTCTCCACCCGCCCGGTCTCGAGGAGGCCCGGCCTGACGATCAGGTGGGCGAGCGCGTTCGCCGGCACGAGCAAAGTCGCGACGACGATAACGAGCAACGCGTGCAACAGGAACGTTGCGCCACGATTAAGACACGGTAAGCAAGCCTGTTTGCGGCGTTTGGGAGTGATAAACCCGGCTACAACCATTGAGCGCCTTCAGGGTACGCACGCGCACACAAACGCGAAGGAAGGAAGGACGACTACATGAGGATCAAGACCCCTTGGTTGCTACTTCTGGCCATGCTGGTCGCGAGCCTCGCCTTGGTCGGAGCCGGTTGCGGTGGCGACGACGACGGCGGCGACGCGGCAGGCACCGAGAGCGGGAGCGGCACCACAGAAGAAGGCGGTGGCGAGGCCGCCGATCAGACGATTACGGTCAACTGGGGAACGGAGCCGCCCTCACTCGATCCGGGCCTCGCGAGCGACGTCACCTCGGCCAACATCCTGCTCAACATCATGGATCCACTGGTCAAGCTCGATGACGATCTGAACCCGGTTCCGAGCGCTGCGGAGAGCTTCGAGACGAGCGAGGACGGCACGACCGTCACGTTCGCGCTCCGCGACGATCTCGCCTGGACGAACGGCGATCCGGTCACCGCGATGGACTTCGAGTACTCGTGGAAGCGCACCGTCTCTCCGGAGCTCGGCGCCGACTACGCGTACCAGTTTTACGGAATCGTCGGCGCGCAGGACTACAACGGCTGCGATGCCAAGAAGGACGATTGCGCAGCGCTGCGCGACAAGATGGGCGTCAACGCCGTAGACGACAAGACCCTCGAGGTCAAGCTGACCTCGCCGCAGCCCTGGTTCATCCAGCAGGCTGCCCACCACTCGTTCCTCGCCGTCCACAAGCCGACCGTCGATCAGTTCGGCGACAAGTGGACCGAAGCCGCGAACATCGTCACCAACGGGCCGTTCGAGCTCACGGCGTGGCAGCACAACTCGCGGATCGACATCACGAAGAACGCGGACTGGCGTGACGCCGCGAGCGTCAACCTGACGAAGGTGAACGGTCGGATGATCTCGGACGGCACCACGGCTGTCCAGGCCTTCGAGGCCGGCGAGATCGACGTCACGAGCGGCCTGCCGCCGGACGAGATCCCGCGCCTCAAGGACACGCCGGAATACGCGCAGTATCCGGGCCTCGGCACCTACTACTACGGCGTCAACGTGAAGACGATCACCGATGTGAAGCAGCGTCGGGCGATGGCCCTCGCGATCCCGCGGCAGTCGATCATCGACAACGTCGCGCAGGCCGATCAGCTGCCGGCGACGGGCTTCACGCCCGAGGGCATGCCCGGCTACGACGCGATCAACCCGGAGTCGACGTTCCTGCCCGCCGAGGGCGACATGGAGCAGGCGAAGGCGCTGATGGACGAGGTGGCGAACCCGAAGACGGACATCACGCTCTACATCAACGACTCCCCGGGACACCGTGAGATCGCCGTCGCGATCCAGGCCGCCTGGCAGGAGCTCGGGATCGAGAGCACGATCAAGCAGCAGGAGTTCCAGCAGTACCTTGAGTTCCTCGGCCCGCCGCCGAACAAGGACGTCGACGTCTACCGGCTCGGCTGGATCGGTGACTTCGTCGATGCGATCAACTTCCTCGAGCTGTGGACGTGCGAGTCGGGCAACAACTCGACGAACTACTGCAACGAGGAGTACGACGCGCTGATCGAGAAGGCGCGCGGAACGGAGGACAACGACGCCCGCTACGAGCTCTATGGGCAGGCGGAGGAGATCCTCTTCGGCGAGAACGGCGACATGCCGGTCCTCCCGATCTACTTCTACACCTACGTCCAGCTCGAGAAGGAGTCGGTCAAGGACTCCTACGAGATCAACCTGCTCGACCAGATCGACCTCACGAAGGTGACCGTCACCGAATAACGGCGGCACCCTCGCCCGGACGACGGACGGGGCGCGGAGCGCGCCCCGTCCGCGTTCGGAATCGGATTCGCGCGAGGATACGGCTTAGACTCAACAGATGACGACCTTCATCATCAGACGGCTCTTCTGGACGATCCCAGTGATCCTGCTCGTGATCCTGCTGACGTTCATGATGATGCGGCAGATCGAGGGCAACCCGTTCCGCCAGAGCGAGCGGGCCGTTCCCGAGGCAGTTCAGCGCAATCTCGAGCGCAAGTTCAACCTCGACAAGCCCTGGTACCTCCAGTACGCCTACTACGTCAAGGGCGTTGCGACCTACGACCTCGGGCCCTCGCTCGTGATCCGCGGCCGGACGGTGAACGACATCGTCGAGGAGCACTTCCCGGTCTCGATCGAACTCGGGCTCTACGCCTTCCTCTTCGCGCTGGTCACCGGCGTTCCGCTCGGGATGCTCGCCGCGCTCAAGCACAACTCCGCTCTCGACTACGGCGCCATGTTCTTCTCGAACGTCGGCCACGCCGTTCCGAGCTTCCTCGTCGCCACCCTCCTGATTTACTTCTTCGCCCTCCAGTGGGGAGACGTGACCGGCCTGCCGACGAGCGGCTGGAGCTCGTGGGAGCACAAGATCCTGCCCTCGATCGCGCTCGGGCTCGGCCCGATGGCCCTCTTCGCGCGGCTCGTCCGGGGGACGATGCTCGAGACCCTCCAGCAGGACTACGTGCGGACGGCGCGCGCCAAGGGCCTCCGCTATCGCCGGGTTGTCGGGCTCCACGTCCTGCGCAACTCGCTGATTCCGGTCGTCACGGCGGCCGGCCCGCTCCTCGGCTTCATCATCACCGGCTCGTTCATCATCGAGCTGATCTTCAATGTTCCCGGCATCGGCCAGTACTTCGTGACCGCGGTCAATGCGCGCGACTATTCCGTCGTGATGGGGCTGACCGTGCTGCTCGCGGTCATCGTGATCGTCGCCAATCTCGTCGTCGACGTCCTCTACGGAATCCTCGATCCGCGGACGAGAGACGCGCGGACGTAAGCGATGGTCGCGAATCCCACCGACATCCGTGAGGAGGGAATCGCGGTCGAGCCGGGCGCAGCGCCGGCGTCGGGCGCGCCGCTGCGTCAATCCAACCTGTGGCGGGACGCCTGGCGCCGCTACATCCGCAACCGCGGCGCCGTCGTCGCCGGCTCGATCTTCGTGCTCGTCCTCCTCTATTGCCTGATCGCGCCGCTTCTCTCGCCGCACGATCCGAATGCGGTCGACTTCGCGATCGCGAGCCAGAACCCGACCTGGGAGCACCCGTTCGGTACGGACAAGTTCGGCCGCGACCTCTTCACCCGAACCGCGCTCGGCGGCCGCGTCTCGATGGCGATCGGCTTCGGGGCAACGCTTGCGATCCTCGCGATCGGCGTCGTCTACGGCGCGATCTCCGGCTTCGTGGGCGGCCGGCTCGACAACGGCCTGATGCGCTTCCTCGACGCGCTCTACGGGCTGCCGTACCTGCCGTTCGCGATCATCACGCTCGCGATCATCGGCAGGACGAATCTCTGGACGATGATGATCGCGCTCTCGATCGCAAGCTGGTTCACCGCCGCGCGGATCGTCCGGGGGCAGGTGATCACGCTGAAGGAGAACGACTACGTCCGGGCCGCGAAGGCGGTCGGCGCGCGCTGGTACCGGATCCTCGGCCGTCACCTGCTCCCGAACACGCTCGGCGTCCTGATCATCGCGATCTTCCTCGAGCTGCCGGCGGTTATCCTCGGCGAGGCCTTCCTCTCCTTCATCGGGCTCGGAATCAGCCCGCCCGACGCCTCGTGGGGCGCGATGGCGCAGGAGGGTCGCACCGTCTATCGGACGCATCCGACGGCGATCATCGTGCCGTCGATTGCGATCGCGACGCTCGTCCTCTGCGCGAACTTCGTTGCGGACGGGCTGCGTGACGCTCTCGACCCGCGGACGAAGGAGTCCTAAGTGGGCCTCCCGGCAACAGTTAGGGCGTCCCTGGCCCGCGATCTGCGGCGCGATGCGTCGTCCTCAGTCGCGCCCGTGCACTCGTGCACGAACGCTCCCTGTGTCCTAGTCTCGCTTGCAGCTCCCGTGCCAGGAACGCGAAACCGTTACCGGGAGACCCACTGATGGCGCTCCTCGAGGTTCGCAACCTGGCCACGCACTTCTTCACCCGCGAGGGCACCGTGCGGGCCGTCGACGGAGTCAGCTTCGCGCTCGAGGCGGGAAAGACGCTCGGGATCGTCGGCGAGTCGGGGAGCGGCAAGTCCGTGACCGCGCTCTCGATCATGGGCCTGATCCCGATCCCCCCGGCCAAGATCGTGAGCGGCGACGTGCTCTTCGAGGGTCGTGACCTGACGAAGCTCTCGGAGAAGCAGCTCGAGGACGTCCGCGGCCGCGAGATCGCGATGATCTTCCAGGATCCGATGAC
>JACCRW010000109.1 GCA_013813345.1 Actinomycetota bacterium | reverse complement strand
GCTTCGACGGAGAGGATGGGCGGTAGGTGCCGCGCCGCCTCCGTCACCTGCCCGTCGCGCAGCGCGTAGACGAAGCCGCTCTGCGTGCCGGCGTAGACGCCTCCGTCCGCATCGAAGCTCATGCCCTCGCGGAGGACGGCCGCCCAGGCGGGATCGACGGCGACCGTCGGGGTCCAGCTCGCGCCCGCGTCCCCGGTCCGGTAGATCCCGAGCCGCCCATCGCTCGTGACGCGGTTCTCCGCCCCTTCCTCCGGGATCACGTAGGCCACGTCCGGATCGGCGGGATCGAGCGCGAGCGCGAAGCCGAACGGCGACGGCAGGCCGTTCTCGTCGAGCCGCTCCCAGCTCGCGCCGGCATCGTCGGAGCGGTAGACGCCGCAGTGGTTCTGCTGCCAGAGCCGCTCGGGCCGAGCCGGATGGGCGAGTACCTTGTGGACGCACTGGCCGACCTCGGGGAAGGGGTCGTCCGGCAGGAAGCAGGCCTCGGTGCCGGCGTTCGCGGGCTCGAACGACTCGCCTCCGTCCTCGCTGCGGAAGACGCCTGCCGCTGAGATCCCGATCCAGAGCCGCCCGGCATTCCCCGGGTCGAGCGCGATCGAGTGGCAGACGAGGCCGCCGGCGCCGGGCGCCCAGCGCTCGCGGGTCTCGTGGCCGAGCAGCGCCTCGTTTGCGGCCCAGGTCGCGCCGGAGTCGTCCGAGCGGAAGAGCACGCCGGGCTCGCCGCCGAGCCAGAGTGTGTCCGGCTGCGAAGGATGACCGGGCTCGAGGTGCCAGGTCGAGGCGAGCTTCAGTCCGCTCTCCTCGGGCAGGCCGAGCTCCTCGGAGCGCTCCCACGTCTTCCCGAGGTCGGTCGAGCGGTGGACAGTGCCGCCATAGACCCACGAGTTCGTGCAGGCGTAGAGCGAGCCGTCGCGCGGGTCGAGCACAGCGTGGTTGATCTGCCAGCCGGGCAGCAGCGGCTCCTCGAGCTGCCACTCGTTTCCGCTCTCGCGGATGAGGAAGAGCCCCTTGCGCGTTCCAACGACAAGCAGCACGTCCATTCTGCGACCCTACTAGAGCAAGGAGCCTGATGGCCAAGCTGAGCGAGCAGCAGCAGGAATTCTTCCGCAACCCCTACTACGGTGTCGTCACGACGCTTCGCGCCGATGGTTCGCCGCACAACACGGTCGTCTGGGTGGATGTCGATGAGGACGCCGTCATCTTCAACACGGCGGAGGGCCGCGCGAAGCCCGAGCACCTCCGGAACGACGCCAGGGCGGCGCTGATCGTGGTCGATCCGCAGAACCCGTTCAAGTGGCTGGCCGTCTCGGGTCACACCGAGCTCTCCCACGAGGGGGCCGACGAGCAGATCGACAAGCTCTCGGAGAAGTACACAGGGAACGCCGAGTATCAGTCGAGGCAACCTGGGGAGCAGCGCGTGAACGTCCGCATCGCCCCGGAGCACGTCGACTCCAGCGGCTTCTCGCTTTAGGCTCGCGTTACGCATGACCGTCACCGATCTCCAGCAGGCCGCTCGCGACCACCTCTGGCTGCACTTCACCCGCATGGGTGGCTACGAGCAGGCTGACGTCCCGATCATTGTTCGTGGCGACGGCTGCTACCTCGAGGACTCGAAGGGCAACCGCTACCTCGACGCGCTCGCGGGCCTCTTCTCCGTCAACCTCGGCTACGGCTTCGGCGACGAGATCGGCCAGGCCGCGCTCGAGCAGATGCGCGAGCTGCCGTTCTACACGAACTGGTCGTACGCGCACCCGCGCGCGATCGAGCTCGCCGCGGAGCTCGCCTCGCTGGCCCCCGGCGATTTGAACCGTGTCTTCTTCGTCTCCGGCGGCTCGGAGGCCGTCGAGTCGGCCTGGAAGCTCGCGCGCCAGTACTTCCTCGCGCGCGGCGGCAAGCAGGTTCCGGCCGACGAGACGCGTCACGACGAGCGGGTCGGGACGCCGCAGCCCCGCAAGTACAAGGCGATCGCGCGCCAGGTCGCCTACCACGGGACGACGATGGGCGCCCTCTCGATCAACGGGATCCCGGCGCTGAAGGAAACCTTCGAGCCGCTCGTGCCGGAGGTGCGCCACGTTCGCAACACGAACCGCTACCACCGGCCGCCCGAGGAGACCGAGGCGGAGTTCACGTCATTTCTGCTCGACGATCTCGAGAACACGATCCTCGCGATGGGGCCGGAGACGGTCTGCCTCGTTCACATGGAGCCAGTTCAGAACGCGGGCGGCGCCTTCCTCCCGCCCGCCGGCTACTGGCGCGGCGTCCGCGAGCTCTGTGACCGCTACGACATCCTGCTCTCCGCCGACGAGGTGATCACCGGCTTCGGCCGCGTCGGCCACTGGTTTGCCTCGGAGCGCTACGACATCCGGCCGGACATCGTCTGCTGCGCGAAGGGGCTCTCCTCCTCGTATGCGGCGATCGGCGCGGTCGTCGCGACGGACAAGGTGATGGAGCCGTTCCTGGCGGACACGTCGATGTTCTCGCACGGGATCACCTTCGGCGGCCATCCGGTCATGTCCGCGATCGCGCTGAAGAACATCGAGATCATGAAGCGCGAGGGGATCATGGAGCGGGTGCTCGGCAACGAGGGCGCCTTCCGGGCGACGCT
>JACCRW010000105.1 GCA_013813345.1 Actinomycetota bacterium | reverse complement strand
CAGGGGCTCGGGCTCGCGCTGATGGAGGAGATCCAGACCCGCGACGGCCTGATCACGAATGCGAGCTTCACCGACTACCTGATTCCGACGACGCTCGACATGCCTCCGGTCGAGAGCGTGCTCGTGGAGGATCCCGAGCCCGACGCTCCCTATGGCGTCAAGGGCGTCGGCGAGCCGCCGACCGTGGTCTCCACTGCCGCGATCCTCTCCGCCCTCCGCGACGCCACCGGCCGGGCGCTGACTCGCGTGCCGGTGCGGCCGGACGACATCCTGGGGCTCTAGCGCTACCGCTCAAGCAGTCGGGACGGATGCCGATCATCGGAAGGGGAATGAGCCCGCCGATCCTGAACGAATCCGCGCTGCCTCACCTGCGCGGCCTGCTCGAGGTACTCCGGCTTCAGCGTCTCGAGCAGGAGCCGGCCGTTCTCCTCGAGCGAATCGCGGAGATTCTCGGCGAGAGCCTCGGCTTCCGCGCGGTTGTCGTCAATCTCTACCGGCCCCAGTGGGACGACTTCGAGGTCGTCGCCGCGCATGGCAATGAGGAGGCCCGGGACCTGCTCCTCGGGACGACAACGACCCTCTCCGCCTGGGCGCCGATGCTCGACGAGCGCTTCCGCCGCGGCGATGTCTACTTCATCCCGCACGGCGAGCTCGACTGGAGCGAGTTCGGCGCCGTCTATCTGCCCGCCCTGCCCGTCTCTGAGAGCCCTGACGCCTGGCACCCGGAAGACGGGCTGATCGCGCCGATGCTCGGCTCGGACGGGTCGCTGCTCGGAATCCTCTCGGTGGACGAGCCGGAGTCGGGCGCGGTGCCCGGTGACGAGGAGCTCGAGCTCCTCTCCGCGGTGGCGGCGCACCTTGCCCTTTCGATCGACGCAGCTCAGGCCGCGGCCGTGGCTGCTCGCGACCGGGCCTCGCTTGCGAACCTGCTCGAGGTCTCCGCGCGTCTGAACGCGCTCGAGACCGCCGAATCGGTTCTCGGAGCTGTGACGCGCGGAATCCAGCACGCGCTCGGCTTCGAGAAGGTGGTCGCGGCGATCGCGGACGGAGCGGGAGGGTTCGTGCTCCGGGGAGCGGCCGGCTGGCGGCTGGACGATCCCACGCTCGACTTCGAGATCACCGCCGCCGAGGTGGCGACGATCCTCGATCCTGACTTCGAGATCGAGGGCTGCTACCTCCTCCCGCGCGAGGTCGCCGTGCCGCGGGTACCCAATCATTCGAGCTACGCCTCGGTTCGAAACGGCCACGGGCCGCTCGCGTGGAACCGGCACTGGCTGATCGTGCCGCTCGTCGACCGGGCGGGAAGCGTGACCGGCTTTATCTGGGCGGACGATCCGGAGGATTCGCTGCTGCCGTCGCGCGAGCGGCTCCAGGCCCTGCGCACGTTCGCGAACCAGGCGAGCGCCGCCCTTCGCGCGGCCGCCGATCTGGAGGCCCTCACCCGGCGCAACGAAGAGCTCGCGGCCCTGCACCGAACGACGCTCGGCCTGCTCGACCGGCTCGAGCTCGACAGCGTGCTCGAGTCGGTTGTCGACAGCGCCCGCTCGCTCCTCGGGACGACGCACGGCTATCTCTATCTCCTCGACGACCGGGGTGCGACGATGCAGCTCCGGGTCCGACTCGGGCTGTTCGAGCGACTGCCCAGCAGCATCGTCGCCTGCGGCCAGGGGATCGCCGGCCGGGTCTGGGAAACCGGAACCTCGCTCGCCGTCGACGACTACGGCTCCTGGAAAGGTCGCTTGCCGCACTTCGAAGGAGCGGGCTTCCACGCCGTGCTCGGCGTCCCCCTGCGAGCCGGCGGCGAGGTGAAGGGGGTTCTCGGCGTCGCCTACGACGATCGTTCGCGGTCGTTCGGAAGCTCCGAGATCGCTCTCCTCGAGCGCTACGCGCAGCTCGCCTCACTCGCCCTCGAGAACGCGCATCTCTACGCAGAGCTGCAGCGAAGCGAGGAGCTGTATCGACGGGTGCTCGAGAACTCGCACGACCTGATTGCGCTGATCGATCTGGAAGGCCGAATCACGTATGCGAACTCGGCCCACGAGCGCGTGCTCGGCTACGGGATCGACGAGCTCGTCGGAAGGTACGCCTCCGAGCTCGCGGACCCGACCGATCCTCCGCTGGCGCTCCGGGGCAGGACGCCCTCGCTGCCGATCCGCCGGATCCGGCGCAAGGATGGCTCCTGGGCGCTCGTCGAGGGCTCGAGCGTGTTGCTGCGCAACCCGGCCGGCGAGCCCGAGCTGACCCTCGTCTTCGCGCGCGACGTCAGCGAGCGCGAGCGGATCGCGGAGCAGCTCCGCCAAGCCCAGAAGATGGAGTCGATCGGGCGGCTCGCGGGCGGGATCGCCCACGACTTCAACAACCTGCTGACGGCGATCGGCGGCTACGCCGAGCTCGGCGTGCTCGAGCTCGACGCCGGCGGCACCGACTCCGTCCGCGAGAGCATCGTCCAGATCCAGCGGGCCTCCGGTCGCGCCGCCGAGCTCACCTCCCAGCTGCTCGCCTTCAGCCGCAAGCAAGTCCTGCATCCGCGCGAGCTCGACCTGAACGAGGTGATCTCGGGGATGACCTCGATGGTCGCGCGCCTCCTCGGGGACGACATCGTGCTCTCGTCGGCGCTCGACGCCGAGCTCGGCCCGATCGTTGCCGACCCGACCCAGATCGAGCAGGTGCTGCTGAACCTCGCGATCAATGCCCGCGATGTGATGTCCGGCGGCGGCACGCTCTCGATCGGCACCGCGAACCTCGATGTCGACTCCGGCGATGGGCTCCACGAGCTCGAGCCGGGCGCCTACGTGATCCTCACCGTCCGGGACACCGGGGTTGGGATGGATGCGGAGCTCGCCGAGCGGATCTTCGAGCCGTTCTTCACGACGAAGGACGTGGGCGAGGGCACCGGTCTCGGGCTCGCCACGGTGCACGGAATCGTCAGCCAGAGCGGCGGCTCGATCTGGGCCGAGTCGGAGCTCGGCAGAGGCAGCTGCTTCACCGTCTGCCTGCCGCGAGCGGCGTAGAGCCTCTACCACAAGGGGGCCTCGTCGGCGGGGTGCGATGGGTGGTGCGAGGCAAGGACGCAGGGAGCGTCGATATGCAGGCCATATCGACACAACTGAGGACGCCGCCTCGGGCCGCCCAGCGCGCTCCGGCGGCACAGAGCTTCATTGTGTTAGAGGCTCTTAGCCCTTGTAGAGAGACAATCCAGCGCCGAGCCCGAGTAGGACGACGCCGACGGCGCGCGGCCAGGTCAGCGCCACCTCCTCGACGCCGAAGAGCCCGAAGCGGTCGATCACGACGCCCATCGCGAGCTGTCCCGCGATCAGGACTCCGATCGTCGCCGTCGCGCCGATCCGCGGCGCGCACACCGTGATCGAGAAAACGACCAGCACGCCCATGCCGCCGCCGCCGAGCCAGTACCACCAGGGCGAGCGAAAGGCGTCGCCGGTCCCGCCGAAGCCCTGGCGGAGGGCGAGGAGGACGAGCGAGGCAAGCAGGGTCGAGAAGGCGAGGTTCGCGACGAGCGCCTCGATCGAGCCGATCCGCTCGCCGAAGCGCCCCATCACGGCGACCTGGATCGAGCCGGCCACACCCGCCACGAGCGCAAGCGCAACCACTGCAGCCATTGCTCCCGACACGGGCCCAAGCTATACGCTCCCGCCGTCCTCGACCTGAAGGGAGCGCACGATGGTGAGAATGGTCGTCCTCTACGAGCGCGAGGTAGATCCGGACCGGTATCGGCGGCATGTCGACGAGTTCGTGAGCAAGGTCGAGTGCCAGGCCTTTCGGCATGGAAAGGCCTTCGGCTCCCCGTTCGACAAGCCCGCTTTCGCGTACTACGCCGAGTTCGAGTGGGCCGACATGGAGAGCTTTAAGCTGACGGCGCGCTCGGAGGAGTTCGGAGCGAGCGGGAAGGACGCGATGGAGATGGGAATCCCGTTCACCGCCACCTTCGTCGAGCTCCAGTAGTGGCCGAGCCGAAGCAGCCGCTTCCGCTCGCGCCCGAGGAGCTCGGCTTCGAGACGATCGTCTACGAGAAGGCCGGCCACCGGGCGACCGTGACCCTGAACCGGCCCGAGGTGCTGAACGCGTTCGACTTCCAGATGCTGCGCGAGCTCGCGCGCGCCTTCGAGGATTCCTCCTGGGACGACGAGATCCGCGTCGTCGTCGTCACCGGCACGGGCCGCGCGTTCTGCGTCGGCGCCGATCTGCGCACCTGGGGCGAGGACCTGCTCGGGAACTCGCGCGCGTACTGGAAGTGGTTCGGCGCCTTCAAGGACATGCACGACCGGCTGCGCGAGATCGGCAAGCCGACGATCGCGCGCGTCAACGGGATCGCGGTCGGCGGCGGCAACGAGCTCCAGATGGGGTGCGACCTGACGGTGATGGTCGAGGACGCGTTCATCCGCCACGTCGGGCTCGAGCACGGCTCCGTCCCGGCGGGCGGCGCCACGCAATGGCTGCCGATCATGGTCGGCGACCGGCGCGCGCGCGAGATCATCCTGCTCTGCGAGGAGATCCCGGCGCCGCAGGCCGCTGGCTGGGGACTGATCAACCGCGCCGTCCCCGCTGCCGAGCTCGACGCCGTCGTCGACGACTGGGTCGAGAAGCTCGCGCGCAAGCTGCCAGAGACGACGCGTTACGCGAAGCAGCAGCTCAACTGGTGGCGCGACGTCTCCTGGCACGAGACCGTCGGCCACGCCCGCGACTGGCTCGCGATGTCGATGCTCGGCGACGAGGCCCAGGGCGCCGTTCGCGCCTTTCTCGACCGCCAGAAGTAGTTCAAGCTGCGCACCGAGCGGCTCGTGTTGCGGCCGGTGACCGAGGACGACCTCGATCTCATGCTCGCGACCGGCACTGGGGCAATGGGTTCGCGGGCGAGGCCGGACTCGCCGTCGCCGCCGGCTGCTACGGCGGCCGCGTTCGCCTCACGTCACGTGGGTTAGGGTCAGGCGCATGTCCGAGGTGCTGACGCAGCGGGACGGCGCCGTCCTCACGATCACCCTGAACCGGCCCGAGGTCTTCAACGCCTTCAACGCCGCCCTGCACGCAGCGCTCTACGCCGCGCTCGAGGAGGCAGCGGCGCCGGAGGTTCGCGCGGTCGTGCTCACGGGCGCCGGCCGCGGCTTCTGTGCCGGCCAGGACTTGAAGGAGTTCCAGGAGGCACCCGGCTCGATCCGGGAGCGGCTCGAGCAGACCTACCACCCGAACATCCGGGCGATCCGCGCGCTCGAGAAGCCGGTACTCGCCGCCGTCAACGGCCCCTGCGCGGGCGCGGGGCTCTCCCTCGCCGCTGCGTGCGACGTGCGAATCTCCTCCGACGCTGCCACCTTCGTCCCGGGCTTCATCGGGATCGGCCTGATCCCCGACTCGGGCGGCTCCTTCTTCATCCACCGCCTGCTCGGGTTCGCGCGTGCCTTCGAGTGGATGAGCTCGAACCGGAGACTGACCGCGGCCGAGGCGCACGCGTGGGGACTCGTCTCGGAGGTCGTCGAAGGAGACGGGCTCGCCGCGCGCGCCGCCGAGCTGGCCGCGACGTGGGCAGCGGCGCCGACCCGCGCGATCGGGATGACGAAGCGGCTCTTCGACCATGCTTACGACGCATCGCTCGACGAGCAGCTCGAGCTAGAGGCGGAGCTCCAGGGCGCAGCAACGCAGACCGCCGACTTCGCCGAAGGCGTGACCGCCTTCCTCGAGAAGCGTCGGCCGGAGTTCACCGGAACCTAGGCTCCGCAGACGCCGCAGTGCGGTGTCCCGGCGCGGCGGGGCGCTGTGCAGGAGCCACAGGCGACCCGGAGCGCCGTGCCGCAGCCTTCGCAGTGAGCCGAGCCGCGGTCGGGGTAGCCACATGACGGGCACTCGCCCTTCCGGGCGCGCCGCGCCGGCAGGCGCCGGATGAGTTGGCGCTGAAGCGAGACGAAGGCGACGAGCGTTAGGCCGACACCCACGACCGAGAGCACGAGCGGCCCGAGCGCCTGCCATTCCACGTAGTCGCCGAGATAGTCGAAGCCACCGACGAGCGTGAGCAGCGTCGCCGCGCCGAGGAAGGCCCCGGCGACGGGCGCGTAGCGGGTCGAGCGCAGTCGCGCGTGCAGCCCATAGGCGAGCCCGAGCAGGATGAGTAGGAGCGCGAGCCGGAGGCCGAACGTCTGGAGCGCGGCACGGCGGCGGTCGTCGTCGTACTCCGCCGCGAGCCGCTGCGCTTCGGCGTCTCGCCGGGTGGTTGCAGCGGCTGCGGCGGGCGCTGCAGCCGCGACGGCCGCCTCGGCCACGCGCAGGCCCTCCTGCGCACGATCGTGGCCGCGATCAGCCCGTCGGTACGCAGACTCGAGCTGTCCCGCCGGCTGACCGGCGTCGAGCGCGGTTCGATAGCGCTCGCGCCGAAGCTCGAGCTCCGTCCGCGTTGCCTGCTCGGCCTGCATCGCGTCCGCCGCGCGCCGCTCGGCGTCGGCGAGCCGCGCGATCGCGTTGGCGTCGGCGGCGCTCAGCACCGGCGCCGACGGGTAGGGCGGCCCCTCGACGTGGAGCTTCGAGTAGCCCCAGATCCCGCCGAGAAACAGGAACGCAGTGAGGACGAGCGCGAGCAGCTTCTCCGCGCGCGTCGCCTGAACGTCGCTCGCAACCGACATCGATCCTCCTCTAGATAGCAATAACGCTATCTATAGCAGACATGCGATCAATTGTCGAGCTGGCGCACGCGCTGTTTGGCTCCGGCGGTGGCGAGACCACCGGAGCCGCGTCGAACTCTACGCCTCCCGCAGCGCCGCGAGGATCTCGTCGTGCTCAGGGAACCGGCCGGCCTCCAGCTTCGAGAAGACGAGCTCTCCATCGGAGAGGACGTCGTACTGGCTCGTCGCGCCCTCGACGATCGAGGCGGCGAAGCCGTTATCGTTCAGCTCGGCTGCGAGACTCGCGGCCCGGACGTCATAGCTGCTTCAGGTAGGGCAGTAGCGGATCTCGACGGCCACGCACGGAGCCTACCCGGCCAGCTTCGTGCCGCGGAGGTAGGCCTTAGCTGACCGGCGCGTGCCGTGGCCGGCCTCGACAAGCGGCGCGAGGTGGGCCACGAAGCGCTTCGCCTCGTGCGGGGTGAGCGCCTGCTCGATCGCGCCTGTGAGTGACGGGATCCGGGGGTTCCCTGGCGCCGAGGCGAACTGCTCCCAGGGCACCGCCTCGGCCTGTGCGACTTCGGCCTCGAGGGTCAGCTCGACGGGGCGGAAGCCGGCGCCGGCCGCCAACTCGAGCAGGTCGCGCTCGTCGAAGTCGAGCATCGGATCGGTGTCCGGCTGGAGTGCGGCGAAGACGGCCTGCACCTTGCCGGTCAGCTCCGGGAGGTCGTCGAGCGCATAGCCCCAGAACGTCTCCTCGACCCGGAAGCGAGCGGCGAAGCGGTTGATGGGCTCGAAGAGGGACATCCGTCCTCCGGGCCGGAGGACACGGTGGAACTCCGCGAACGCGGCTTGCTTGTCCTCCACGTAGATGAGGACGGAGCGCGTCGTGACGACGTCGACCGAGCCGTCGGTCAGCGCGTCCAGATCGTCGGCGGACGCCTCGAGGAAGCGGCACCGGGCAGCGACGCCCGCCTCTTCCGCGAGTCGCTGCGCGTGCTCGAGCAGGTCGCGCGAGATGTCGCTGAAGATCACCTCGGCGGCGCCGAGCTCGAGCGCCCCAAAGGCGATCAGGCCGTCGCCGCAGCCGACGTCGAGCACCGTGTCGCCCGGTCCGACCGCGGCGCCTGCGAGCACGCGCTCGCGGACCGGAGTGAGAGGCTCGATCCCCCTCGGTGGAGCGGCGCCGCCGAAACGAGTCCGCAAGAGCCACTCCGCCCAGCAGTCCTGCGTCATGCGAGGCTGTGCCTCAACCGGCTTCCAGCCGAGGTCGATGACGCTCGACGATCGCGCCGAGCTCGAGACCGCGCGGCAACGTCCCGAAGACGCCGCCGGCGGCGTCCAGCCGCGACGCGCAGAAGGCGTCCGCAACCGCCGGATCGCCATGCCGGACGAGCAGCGAGCCTTGGAGCGCGAGCGCCAGCCGCTCGACAAGCCGGCGCGCCCGCAGCTCGATGTCGCCCGGGTCCGCCAGCTCGTCCTTCAACTCCGCGACGGCTCGATCAAGGCGGGTGTCCGCGCCGGCGGCGAGCTCCACCTCCGCGAGGAAGGCGGCGACCGACTCGGGCTCGCGCTCGAGCGCGCGCAGGACGTCGAGCGCGTTCACGTTGCCGGCGCCCTCCCAGATCGAGTTCAACGGGCTTTCGCGGAAGAGCCGCGGCAGCTGTGACTCCTCGACATAGCCGTTCCCGCCCAGGCACTCGAGCGCCTCGGCGACGAGCGGCGACGTCCGCTTGCAGACCCAGAACTTGGCGACGGCGGTGGCGAGCCGGCGGAACGCATGGTCGCCCTCGTCAAAGGCGCGCGCGAGCCGGAGCGCCGTCACGGTCGCCGCCTCGGACTCGACGCAGAGGTCGGCGAGCACGTTCTCCATCAGCGGCTGCTCGATGAGCAGCCGGCCGAAGGCGGCGCGATGGGCAGCGTGGTGGGTGGCCTCGGCGACAGCGCGGCGCTGGAGCGCCGTCGAGCCGAGCACGCAGTCGAGCCGCGTGTGCACGACCATCTCGATGATCGTCCGGATCCCGCGTCCCTCCTCGCCGACGAGCCGGGCGTCGGCGCGGTCCAGCCGGATCTCGGCGGATGCATTCGAGCGGTTGCCGAGCTTGTCCTTCAGCCGCTCGATCCGGAAGCCAGGTTGCGGCCGCTCGACGAGGAAGCACGAGACTCCACCCGGCGCCTGCGCGAGCATCAGGAAGATGTCGCACATCGGCGCCGAGCAGAACCACTTGTGCCCGTCGAGCTCCCACGCCTCGCCGCTTCGGCGAGCGGTCGTCTCGTTCGCGCGGACGTCCGAGCCGCCCTGCCGCTCGGTCATCGCCATCCCGCAGAGCGCGCCATCCGGGTAGCCGAGCGAGGTCAGTCGCGGCTCCCACTCCGCAGCCAGGCTCGGCTCCGCTCGCAGCGCAGGCACGGCTGCATAGGTCACCGAGAGCGGGCACCCGACGCCCGACTCGACC
>JACCRW010000034.1 GCA_013813345.1 Actinomycetota bacterium | reverse complement strand
CCTCTGCGCTGAGAAGGTTCGAATCCTTCCTCGCCCATGAAACCTATCTCGACCTACGTCCGGTCGGGGGACGGTAAGACTCGGTGGGGTGGTTTGTCTGGGGCCTATGCCAGCCTGGTGTTGCCGTGCCGCGTGTGACTCGTCTGGGGACCGGCCGCTTTGCGTGCCTTCGGAATGATCTGTCCGCGTGTGCGCGGCGGCGCCGGTCTGGCGCCCGCTGCTGGCTTGATCAGGAGCTTGTCCGCCCTTGGGGGCGTGACTCATTACCGTCCTGCCGCCGCGGTTTCCCGCACTCAGACCGGCGCCACGTGACCCTACGAGTGAAGCCGGAGGATCAGAGGGGATGCTTGCAGATCAGGTGGACTACGTGGTCGGCGTCGACACGCACCGCGACGAGCACGTGCTCGCTGTGGTTGTCGCACCGGCAGGGGCGATCGTCGCGCAACGATCGGTGCGCGCGAACGCACGCGGTTACGCGCAGGCGCTGCGCTTCGTCCAGGGCCATGCGAACGGAGCGCGGGTCTGGGCGGTCGAGGGCGCGGGCCATTACGGTGCCGGGCTCGCCCGCTATCTGAGCCGCCAGGGCGAGACAGTCTGCGAGATCGGCCGCGGCCCACGCGGGACGAGCGCAGGCTGCGCGGCAAAGACGACTCACTCGACGCGACTCGTGCGGCACACGCCGCGCTTGCAAGCGAGACGCTCAGCCTGCCCAGGGCGGGGCAGCGGCGTGAGGCGCTGCGGCTTCTGCTCCTCGCCCGCAAGAGTGCGGTCGATGTCCGTCGAGTGGCGCTCGTGCAGCTGCGCAGCGTCATCGTCACCTGTCCCGACGATCTCCGCGAGCAGCTACGCGGACTGCCCGCCGGGCGGCTGATCCAGCGCTGCAGCCGGCTTCGCCGCTCGAGCTCACGCACACCCGACGAGCTCGCCACGATCCTTGTGCTGCGCAGCCTCGCCCGCCGGATCGAAGCAGCAACCGTCGAGGCCAACGAGCTGGAGACAGAGATCCTCGGCCACGTCCGCGCGCTCGCACCCCAGCTCCTCGACGAGCCCGGCATCGGCCCGATCGTCGCCGCGCAGCTGCTCGTCGCCTGGTCACACCAAGGCCGTGTCCGCTCCGAAGCCGCCTTCGCCCGACTCGCCGGCGTCGCGCCGATCCCCGCCTCCAGCGGCAAGACGATCCGGCATCGACTCAGCCGCGGCGGTGATCGCCAACTCAACCGGGCGCTGCACACCGTGATCCTGCACCGCCGCCACCACGACCCGGCAACCAAGGACTACATCGCACGACGCGTCGCCGAAGGCAAAACCCAACGCGAAGCCGTACGTCTACTCAAGCGCTACCTCGCCCGCCACCTCTACCGGCTACTGCAAAACCAGGAGCCACTTATGACTTGACAAGTCATAGATGACATGTGGTGGGGCCTCCTCGGCAGCGGCGTGGTAGAGCACGCGGGTCGTTCAAGACCTGGAGCTCGAGGAGGTCCCGATGCAGATCGTAAGTGCGCTTGATGTGCACCGCAGGCAGATCACCTACAAGACGGTCGAGCTGGCCAGTGGCGAGAGCTGGCGGGGACGGATCAGCCCGGCGGCGCGTGAGCCGGTGCGTGCGTGGCTGGAGCGTTTCGCCGGTCAGGATGCGCATTTCGCGCTCGAGGGCACGACTGGCTGGCGGTTCGTTGTTGAGGAGATCGAGCGTGCCGGCCACACCGCGCATCTCGCTGATCCGGCCGAGACGGCCTCCAAGCGGGGTCGGAAGCGGCGGGCGAAGACCGATGATGCTGACTGCGATCTGCAGTTGAGGTTGCTGCTTGCCGGCGAGCTGCCCGAGTCGTGGATCCCGCCCGCGCAGATCCTCGAGTTGCGCACGCGGGTGCGGCTGCGCAAGACGCTGATCGATCAGCGCACCGCCTGGCTGCAGCGGCTGCAGGCGCAGCTCTTCCATCAGGGCGCACCATCGGGGCTGAAGCCGCGCACGCTGGCGGGCCGTCGCGCGCTTGCCGCGGTCGAGTTGTCGGCCTCGGGGCGTGAGCTTGTCGAGCTCGCGCTGCGGATGCTCGACATGATCGACCGCGAGCTGGGGCCGCTCGATCACGCGTTGCAGGCCTACGCGCGCCGCCAGCCCGGCTGCCGCGCGCTGATCACACGCTTGTACGGGGTCGGTGCCGTGACCGCGACCGCGATCCTGGCCGAGCTCGGCGACACGCGCCGCTTCACAAGCTCCGACGACGCCGTCCGCCACTCTGGTCTCGACGTCACCGTCTGGCAGTCGGACCGCAAGCGCGCGCCCGGCCACCTCTCACACCAAGGGCCATCGCTTCTGCGCTGGGCCCTGTTTGAAGCAGCGCAGTGCGCCGCTCGTCGCTCCTCGCCCGATCACGCCTACTACCTCAAGGTCGCCAAACGCCTCGACCACAACCGCGCCTGTCTCTCCATCGCCCGCAAACTCTGCCGGCGCGCACACCACATCCTCCGCGAACTCGGAGACGACGCGCTCGCAACACTCGACGACGCGCCCAAAAGCAAGGAGGTCGTCACTGTTGCGGCCTGATCAACAACCGTGCGCGCGTCGCCCATCATCACGCAGATGCCCTTGCGGCCAGCTCCCGCATTGCTCCCGCCGCCAGTGCCCCCCGGCCTGGCCGGCCTCCATAGACCGAGCGGCCGCAAACCACTCGCGGGAAACCCCCGATCGATCATCTCGTCGCCGGAGACCATCCGTGCACCTAGATAAGGCAGGGCGCCCGCACATCAACACCCACACCAGGCAGGAGGTGACCCGACCGACACTGACCACGCCCGCTGGCCCCAACCAACGTTGACGGCCGGCCCCACCACAGATAAGGAGCATCATTCCGGAACACTGGCCCAGGCCAGAGAGGCGCCGCCGCGACTGGTCCCATACGATCGCGATCGTGCCGACTGCGACCGAGCCCTTCTGATCCGCTGGCGTGCTGACGTTCGAAGAGCTACTCGGAGCCTGGGACGGAGAAGACTTCGCCCGAGAAGTCCCGGAAACCGCACGGGCCTCGCAGGCCCCGCGGATAGCCGCACATACGTCTAGGCGGCCTCCGTGACGACCAGGGTTCGTTCTTTGCCTTCCACAAGTTGAGGTTCGACGACCGCTGCTCGAGGTTCGGCCCGCGGCGAGTCCACGCCTTGAATTCGACGACGCGCGTCCTCTCATGCTCCGTCCGCGGGGCGAGCTTCCGTTCCAGCAATGCCGCGAGCCGGGGGTCGTGCGTCGAAACGATCAGCTGCCGCTGCCGTCGGATGGCGTTGCAGCCGATGTCGAGCGCTGTCCAGCCGGACAGATCTGCCGGAAGGTGCGGTGAGACCGCCTTCTACTTGAACGCCGGGAAGTCCCCGAGCGGGTGGTCGGGCGCCGTCTGCCTGCCGTCGGGCAGGTGGAGATTGTGGAACCACGGCGCGAGCGCGGCGAGCTCCGGATCGGGCGTCGACTGCGACTGGAGCGTCATGCGGCCGTCTTCGCGACCTCTACCGAAAGCAGCTCGAGGTCGGCCGCGCGGTGCGCGGCGGTGTGCTCGCGCAACACACGCGCGCGGGCCCGCGCGCCGATTGCGCGCCGCTCGTCTTCCTCGACCTCGATCAGGATGCGCTCGACGTCGTCGGCGTCGCGCGCGATCAGGATCTCCCGATCCGGCTCGAAGAACGCTTCCAGTCCCTCCCACCAGTCGGAGATCACGGGCACGGCGCAGGCGGCGGCCTCGAAGAGCCGTACGCTCGGCGACCAGCCCGCGCGGATCATGTCCGCTCGCGTCACGTTGAGCGTGAACCGCTGCGCCGAATAGAACCCGGGATGATCGCCGGGTCGGACGTTCTCGATTCGCTCGACGTTCGTGGGCCACGCGATTCCCACCGGGTACATCGGCCCGGCGACTGCGAAGCGCGCGCCGGGCAGATCGGTCGCGGGCCGCACGAGGAGCTCCTCGAGCGTCGGCTGTCGGTCGTCGGAATACGTGCCAAGGTATCCAAGGTCCCAACGGCGCGGCGTCCGCACGGGAGCGTAGACAGCCGGGTCGAACATGCACCAGAACGCACGCGCGCGTGCTGCGCCGAGATCGTCGAGCAGCGGCCCGCCGGTAAAGGAGAGGTAGAGGTCGAAGCGAGGCACGAGTTCGGGCGTCAGGTACTCGCAGTCGCCCCGCCTCAGAGCCGCGGCCGTCACGGGCGTATCGATGTCCCAGAAGGCGACGGACCCGGTCGCCGACGCGAGTGCCCACTCGGCGACTTGGACTCCGTCCGGGACGAAGGAGCCGACGAGAACGAGGTCGGCTCCCCGGACGTCCGTGTCCCACGCTTCGAGGTGGGCGACCGAGTCGTAGAGCGCCACCCACGGCGCGTCGAAGTCGCGATTCGCCGCGTACCACGGCTTGTCGCGCTCGAGGAAGAGAACGTCGTGACCTCGCTCGCGCAGCGCTGCGCACAGGGCCCGATAGTTCGTCGCGTGTCCGTTTCCCCACGACGACGTAATCGACAGGCCGAGCACGACGATCCTCACGCTCTCACTCCCAGGAGCGCCTCGACCTGCTCCGCACGCTGCGCGTACGTGTGGTCGCGGAGGACGCGTGCGAGGGCCGCCTCGCCGATCGACCGCGCCCGCTCGGGATCGAGCTCGTCGAGATGACGCGCAACCTCGTCCCCGTCGTGCGCGACGAGCACCTCTCGGCCAGGCTCCAGGAAGAGCTCGATCCCGCGCCAGGCGTCCGTGATCAGACACGCTCCGGCCCCGGCGGACTCGAACACGCGTGTTGCCGGCGACCAGCCGTTTGCGACCATCGAGTCCCGGGTGACGTTGAGGACCGCGAGCGGCGTGGAGTTGAGGGCGTTGTGGTCGCCCGTTCCGACGTGGCCGAGCAGCCGGACGTTTCCCGGCATCGGTTTGCCCTCCCAGCCGGATCCGCCGAGCACGAACGAGTGGCGCGGCGAGTAGGCCGCTACGGCGAGGAAGAACTCCTCGACCCGGTGCTCTCGGTCGGGCAGGCGGTTGCCGAGGAATGCGAGATCCGCCGCGAAGCGCTCGTCGGGCTCCTCCGCGTGGTGCGTCTCGGGATCGAGGCCGTTGTAGACCGGAGCGCAATCGCGGGCGCCAAGCGAGCGGTAGCCGTCGATGACAGGGTCGCCGCCGCCGTAGGTCAGGACGAGGTCGAAGTGGGGGACGAGCTCCCGTAGGGAGTCCCCCTCATCTGCCTCCAGCCTCGCGAGCGTCGCAGGTGCATCGACGTCCCAGTAGATCGTGATCGGCCCCGACAGCCGCGCAACCGCCTCCTCGAGCTCCGCGTCGAGGACACCCACTCCGCTCGTCTTGGCAACGACGTCGAAGCCTGCAACGGAGCGCACGAGCTCCCGTGCGCGGTCTGCCGACGGCTCCCAGACGACGACCTCCGCCCAGGACGGGTCTTCCATGTCCCGGTTCTGCTGCCGCTCGTAGGCGTCGGGCTCGAGGAAGACGACGTCGTGACCGCGCTCGGCAAGCGCCCGCACGATCCCGCGGTAGTACGTGGCGGCGCCGTTCCAGTAGGAGGACACGAGCGACGAGCCGAAGATCGCGATCCTCATGCCGCCGCGCTCTCCGCTCTTGCGATCCCGAGCTCGCTCAGGATCGAGAGCAGCTCGTCGACGCGATGCGCGCACGTGTGGCGTCCGAGGATCGTCCCCCGGCCGCGGCGCGCGAGCTCTCGTGCCAGCGACTCGTCGCCGAGGATCTCGCGGAGGTGCCGCTCGAGCTCGCGGCCGTTGCGGGCAACGAGGTAGTCCTCGCCCGGCGTGAACAGGCCCTCGACATCGTCCCACGGCGCGGACACGAGCGGGATCCCGCAGGCGAGCGCCTCGAAGGGGCGGATCGTGGGGATGCCGGGGAGTGCCTCGACGTAGGGTCTGCGCGGCACGTGCACGGTCACGCGATGACGGGCGAACGCCTCCGGCGCGCGATGGTTCGGCAGCCAGCCTCCGTAGCGCAGCCCGGAGCGGGCGACGGCGGCGAGCGATCTCGCCGGATAGCGGACGCCGTGAACCGTCCCGCTGAGGCCGAGCCGGCCCGCGGGCTCGAGCAGGAACCGTCGCAGCTCGGCCGACCGCTCGCCGTCGGTCCAGTTGCCGATCCAGACGAGGTCGGCCTGCTTCGTCCGCCGTAGTGGGCGGAACAGTGCGACGTCCGCCGCCTCGTGCCAGACCCAGACGCGATCGTGCCAGCCGCGCTTCCGGTAGACCTCCGCGACCGCTTCGCCGAATGCGAGGACACCCGCGTACCCGGAGAGGTCGTAGCGGCGCATCTCGGCAGGCGCGGTCACGGCTCGGTGATGCGTGTCGTGGAAGAGGGAGCGGACGCCGCTGCGCCCGACGCTCCTCACGAGCCATGGCTCGTTCCACTCGTGGACGAGGGCCACGTCGGCGCCGTCGAGCGCCTCTTCGACGTTAAGATCGCGGCCGTACGTGCGGCTCGTCAGGCCGGGGAACGCCGCCGTGAAGTCCTCGAGCGCTGTGACGTGCCCGCGAAGGAGATTCCTGCGACTCCAGCCATCCTCCGGCTCGTAGACGATCGACTCGTGGCCCCGTGCCCGGAGCTCGCGGACGATCCCGCGGAGGAAGTGTGCGTTCCCGTGATTCCAGTCGGAGACGAGCGAGTGGACGAAGAGGACGATCCTCACGCGACCGCTTCAGTCGCGACGGCTGTCTGCGCGAGCACTCTCGTGTAGAGCGCTCGCATCCCGGCCGCCATCGCCTCGGGCGTGTACCGCGACGCACGCCGTTCCGCCCGTCCGGCTAGGTCTAGCCGACGATCCCGATTCGTGCAGAGATCGCGAACCGCAGCCAGGACTGCCTCGTCGTCGTCAGGTGAGGCGTACGCCGCGGCGTCGCCCCAAACCTCCCGGAGCGAGGCGAGGTCGCCGAGGACGAGCGCGCAGCCGGCCTGAGCGGCCTCGAGCGCCGCGAGCCCGAACGGCTCGTACCGGGCGGGGGAGACGAAGATAGAGGCACGGGCGAGGAGGGACGCCGTCTCAGCCGAGGAGATGCGACCGAGTGCCGAGCCGGGTCCCGCGAGGAGCACCGGCCATGGCGATCGAACCGCGATCCGCTGCAGCGCCGCGACGTTTTTTCCCTCATCCCAGAAGCGGCCGAGACCGGCGACGAGCTGCTCCTTGGCGACGAAGGCCGTCGCTCGTGGCGCCCGGCCGTTCGGCACGACCTCGCACTGCGTCTCGAACACGTAGCTCGCCGCGAGATCGTCCAGGCCGGCCTGTGTGGGAGCGCACACCGCATTCGCGTTCCGCAGCCCCACGGCAACGCGGTTTCGGTAACACGCGAGCGACTCGGGCGCAGGTGTCCGCCGAACCGCGCGCCACCACGAGAGCACATCGGAGTGCGCCGCGACGACGACAGGTGCGGGCCAGCTCAGCGTCGCGTGGACGTAGCCGTTCAGGTGGACGACGTCGGGGCGCAGCGCGTCCGCCAGCTCGAGCAGCCATTGGCCGGCGCGGTCGACGTCGTCCCACGGGTCGTTCTCCCACTCGAGCGCGTAGTCCGACTCGTGCAGCCCCGCGACGGCCGAGCGTTCGACCGCCGCGCGCTGCTCGACGTCCGGCAGCCTCCCCATCGTCGCGAGCTGCACCTCGACGCCATGAGGCGCGAGCGCGTCGGCAAGATCGAGTGCGTACGTCCAGACGCCGCCGACCGTGTCGGCCGTCATCAGCACCCTCATCGGCCGTAGATCCGATCGAGGAGGGCGGCCACGCGCACGTACTCGTCGGCGTCCGCGCCGAAGCCCTCACCGGCGGCCAGACGTCGCGCCCAGTCGACGGCGGCCCGGCCGGCCCAATTGTCCGGCGGCTCGACGAGAACCTCGGTGCTCGTGCCGCACAGTCGCTCGCACCGGAAGTCGTAGAAGGAGCCGTTCACGTTCCGGACGGAGACGGCGCCGTTGCTTCCGTAGAAGCTCGCCTCGATGACGGCATCGCGACCTGCGTGCAGGTTCCAGGAGCACGCGAGCCGGACGTGGTCGAGCTCGGCGGTGGCGAGCTGCTCGACCGGGTGGCCGCGCAGCCGGCTCCTCACCTCGACAGGATCGAGGTCGAGCGTCCACACGGCCAGGTCGATGAGATGCACGCCGAGGTCGATCACGCAGCCGCCGCCGGCGAGCTCCGGGTCGTAGAACCACTCCTTGTCCGGCCCGTAGGCGTTGTGAAAGACGAGGTCGCCCGCGAGGATCTCGCCAAGCTCGCCCGAGCGGACGACATCGCGCGCAACGCGGAACGCCTCGACGAAGCGATACGACAGGTCCACGCCGAGCAGGCGGTCGGCCGCGCGCGCGGCGTCCACGACCGTGCGAGTCTCGGTGGCGCTCCGTCCGAGCGGCTTCTGGCAGAAGACTGCGATGCCGCGCTCTAGTGCTGCGATCGCCTGCTCCGCGTGCAGCGCCGAGGGCGTTGCGATCACGATCCCGTCAGGTGCCGCCTCGAGCAGCTCGTCCAGCGATCCCAGCGCACCCGGCAGAGCGGGATCGGCGATCGCACCGATCTCCGCGAGGCCGCTGGCCGCAATGGCGTCCAGTCGCGAGCGGCCGACCCAGCCGAGGCCGAGGAAGCCGAGCCTGGGCCGCGTCGCAGTCAGGGACACACGATCGCCTTCAGGAATCCGGGGCCCCGCCGAGACGCCGCGGCGAACGCCCGCTCGACCTCGTCGAGTCCGAACGTATGCGTGATGAGCGCCGAGACGTCGAGCTCTCCCGATGCTGCGAGCCGCACCGCTTCGCGCATCCCCGCTAGGGAGCGGCGCGGGTCGCGCTCGTGCGCGTTGACGACGTCGATCCCACGCCAGTTCCAGCTCTGCAGGTCAACCGTTCGCGGCCCGTCCTGATGGAAGCCGGCGATAGCCAGCAGCCCGCCGGTCGCGACGAGCCGCGACGCCTTGTCAAGCGCCGCTTGTGTCCCCGCCGCCTCGATCACGCGCTCGAACTCAGCTTCGGGCTCGTCCTCCCGGCGAACCGGCGTTACGTGCGCGCCTCGGAGCTCGCAGAGCCGCGCCACGACAGTGCCGAGGAAGCCCATGCCGACGACGGCGACCTCCTGACCCGTCCGGACGTCCGCCCGTCGGACGACGTTGACCGCGCAGCCGAGGGCCTCGCCGGGAAACGGGGTTCCGTCCAGCTCGGGCGGCAGGACCACGAGCTCGTCCTCGCGCAGGAGCTCGAGCTCGGCGAAGCCCGTGCCGGACAGCCCCGTGACCCTGCGGCCGTCCTCGGTGCGGCCCCACACCTCGTGGCCGGGCGCCCCGGGTTCGGCCGGATAGTCGAACCACGGACGGCCTTCCCAGAGGGGCAGCGAGGAGCCGCAGACGCCGCAGCCCTCGACCCGAACGAGGATCTCTCCCGGCCTCGGTTCGGGCGCGCGCCACTCCTGGACGACGACGCGGCCAGGGCCGGCCAACACCGCCGCGCGCATGGTCGCGACGCCAACGGCTAGAGCGCCACTGCGCGTAGCGGCTCCCGTTCGGAGGAGCCTTCGTCGGCGAGCCACCGGTGCAGCCGCGCGATCCCCTCCTGCGCGTCGACAGCGGCCAGCCAGCCGGTCGCCGCAGAGAAACTGGACGTATCCGCGACGTAGTAGCGCTGGTCGCCCGGCCGCTCCTCGGCGTAGCGGACTTCCGTCGGGGTGCCGAGCTCGGCGAGCAGCTCCACCACGTCGAGCAGCGACACCGCGTTTGCAGTGCCTCCGCCCATGTTGAACGGTTGCCCGGCGAGCTCTTCGACGTTCTCCCGCGCGAGCTGCATCGCCTCGACGAGATCCTGGACGAAGAGGATGTCCCGTACCTGGGCGCCATCCCCGTACAACGTGATCGGCCGCCGCTCCAGCGCCCGGATGGCGAAGTGCGCGACCCAGCCCTGATCCTCGGTGCCGTGCTGGTGGGGGCCGTAGATGCAGCTCATCCGAAAGACGACCGCAGGAAGTCCGAACGACTTCGCGTAGTCGAGCACGTACTGGTCGGCCGCGCCCTTCGAGCAGCCGTACGGCGTGCAGAAGTCCAGAGGACGAAGCTCCGAGAGTCCCGCCGCGCGGATCGCGGCATCTGCGGGCTCCCAGCGGTGGTCGTTCCGTTCGAGCTTGAGATCGGGGAGGGAACCGTAGACCTTGTTCGTCGACGTGAAGAGGAGGAACGGCAGCTCGTCGAGGCGGCGGATCTCCTCGAGCAGGCCGAGCGTCCCTTCTGCGTTGACGCGGAAGTCGTCGACCGGCGCCTCGAGCGACGTAGTGACGGCCACCTGCCCCGCCAGGTGGTAGACCTCGCTCACGCCCTCCAGTGCGCGCCGGAGAGTCTGCGTCGCGCGGATGTCGCCGATCTCGACCCGCACCTGGGGGCCGTACGTACTCCGCAGCCAGCTCAGGTTCTCCGTCACTCCGCGACGGGACAGGTTGTCGAGCACGACGACCTCCGCGCCGTCCTCGGCGAGTCGCGAGACGAGGTTGGTGCCGACGAAGCCCGCGCCGCCGGTGATCAGCGCTCTCCGGCACGCGCTCATCTAGCCAGCCCCCGGGAGACGAGCTCGGCGGTGGCGTGCTCGACGCGGTCGTCCGCCGTCTGCGTCTCCAGCCAGCCTGCGAGCTCCGCCATCCCTTCCTCGGGCGCGATCGTCGGGTGGTAACCGAGTAGCTCGCTCGCGAGTGTGATGTCGGCGAAGC
>JACCRW010000030.1 GCA_013813345.1 Actinomycetota bacterium | reverse complement strand
CGCGCGTCCTCGAGGAGCTCCAGGCGGACGACATCCGCGAGATCAAGCTCCTCCAGGAGCACTTGCACGACTCGGTCGGCCAGATCGTCTACGACCGGACGCGTCGCAGGCCGATGATCCTTCCCGTGATCATCGAGGTGTAGCGATGGCCGACTGGCCGGACATCCTCGTTCAGCACGCGCCGAGCGAGCTGACCGCGCGGCGGTTGATCTCGCAGCTCCGGGCCTGCGAGGTCTCGGCACTCGCGTTCTGCCGCGTGCTCGAGCGCTGGGGCAGGGGAGACGCGGAGCCGGCGACCGCGGGCGGGCGCGAGGCAGCGCTGCGCCACGCCGCCGACCGGGTCGAGACGGCGCTCGCAGGGCTCGAGACGCCGCTCGGCCGCTACCTCGTCGAGCTCGAGGCCGACGAGGCCGAGGGTCGATCCTGGTACGCGGGACCGGGTGCGGGGGAGCTTGTCGAGTGGACGCCGATCCTCGACCGCGCCGGCGTGACCGCCTGCCCGAACCGGGTTGCAGCCGCCTACCTCGAGCTAGCGGTGCTCGTCCGCGCCCTTCAGGGGCTCTCGGACGCGGCGCGGATGGAGACGACGCTCGACGCCTCTTCGCTCTGGGCGGGCCTCTTCGACCTCCGCGATACCCTGCTCGGCGCGACGGTCGACGACCTCCGCGCGATCGCCGCGTAGGCGAAATGACGATTCCGATCGTCCTGGATTGCGATCCGGGCCACGACGACGCGATCGCGCTCCTGCTCGCGCTTGCGAGTCCCGAGGTCGAGTTGCTCGGCGTCACGACGGTACACGGAAACCAGACGCTCGACAAGACGACGGAGAACGCGCTGCGCGTTCTCGAGCTCGTCGGCCGCAGCGACGTGCCGGTGGCGCGCGGCGCCGATCGCCCGCTCCTGCGCGACCTTCGCGTCGCCGCGCACGTCCACGGGGAGAGTGGCCTCGACGGCCCTGAGCTGCCTGCGGCGACGGCACAGCCCGTCGACGAGCCTGCGCTGGAGTTCATCGCCGAGCGGATCCGGCCCGGGACGGTACTCGTCGCGGTCGGCCCGCTGACGAACATCGCCCTCTACCTCGAAGCGCACGGCACGGAGAACATCGAGCGGATCGTCCTGATGGGCGGCTCGATCGCCGAGGGCAACATGACGCCGGCGGCGGAGTTCAACATCTGGGCCGACCCCGAGGCGGCGCACCGCGTCTTCCACTGCGGCAGGCCGGTGACGATGATGGGGCTCGACGTCACCCACAAGGCGCTGCTGACCCCCGAGTGGGCCGAGCGCTTCCGGGCGGCCGGCCGGATCGGGACCTTCGTCGCCGAGCTCGTCGAGTTCTTCAAGCGCTACCACGCGCACACCTACGGGTGGGACGGCGCTCCGATCCACGACGCGGTTGCGCTCGCTCACGTGATCCGGCCCTCGCTCGTCCGGACCGAGCACAGAAACGTCGAGATCGAGGTCGAGTCGGAGCTCTGCCGCGGCCGTACCGTCGTCGATCTCTGGCGACGGACCGAGCGCCTGCCGAACGCCGACGTCGGAGTCGACATCGACGGTGATGCGTTCTTCGAGCTCCTGCTCGAGCGCGTCGCCACGCTCGGCTGATGCCGCCGGGATTGCTTCGGCTCGGGATCGCCGCCGTTGGGGTGCTTGCGCTGGCGGTGGGCGTCGTCGCGTTGCTGAACGGTCGCAGTGCCGGCGGAGTCTTCCTGGCCGGGGGAGCCGCGCTCGTGCTCTGGAGCGTCTACGGCCATCGGCTGCGGCGCTGAGGGAGGGCGTCGTCAGGTGCGCTGGCGGGCGCTGTGGCGCCCGCGAGGAGCGCGATCAGCGCGCAGAGCCCGACGAGGAGCGACAGCGCGAGCACGAGGGACGTCGCATCTGCGAGCACGCCGATCGCCGGCGGACCGACGAGGAAGGCCGCGTAGCCGACGGTCGAGACCGCGGCGATTCCGGCGCCCGCTGACGATCCGGCGGCGGCCGCGGCGCGGAAGACGGTCGGGATCACGGTCGAGAGACCGGCGCCGAGACACGCGAAGCCGACGACGGCCACGAGCGGATCGGCGCTGAGGAGTGCAGCGGCGATCCCGGCTGCGCCGAGGAGGCCCGCGCCGCGGGTCAGGCGAGCGGCGCCCCAGGCGCTCGTCAGCCGGTCGCCGACGAGCCGACCGAGCGTCATCGTCACCGAGAAGCCGATGAAGGCAGCAGTGGCGGCGCCCTCACCGGTCGCGAGCGTCTCGTTCAGGTAGATCCCGCTCCAGTCTCCCGCTGCGCCCTCGGCCAGGAGACCCGCGAAGGCGAGCGCGGCCAGGGCGACGAGACCGGCCGAGGGCCTGCTGTAGACCGGCCCCGTGGCGGCGTCGATGTGACCGGGGAGGAGGTGGCCCCTCGACCAGACGCCGATCCCGAGAATGACCACGGCAGCGCTCGTGAGCTGCGCGAGCGGCGAGACTCCGAGCGCGGCTGCGATCCCGCCCACGGCGGCTCCTACGAGTCCGCCGAGGCTGAAGGCGGCGTGGAAGGAGGAGAGGATCGGCCGGTCAGAGCGCCGCTCCACAGCGACTCCGTGCGCGTTCATCGCGAGATCGAGGGTCGCGCTCGCGACTCCGAAGGCGGCGAACGCAAGCGTGAGCGCGAGGAGCGACGGCGCCAGACCGATCAGCGGCAGCGAGACAGCGACGCCGACGAGTCCCGCCAGCGCGACGCTGCGGCTGCCGAGCCGCGCCACGAGCCACCCTGCGACCGGAAGCATGACGATGGAGCCGGCGGCGATCCCGAACAGGGCGAGACCGAGCTCCGACTTCGTCGCGTCGATCCCCTCCTGGAGCGACGGAACTCTCGCAACCCAGCTCCCGTAGGCGGCGCCGCTCGCGAAGAAGACGACGGTGACCGCGGTGCGGGCGGCGCTCGACATCGGCTCACTGTGACGATTCGGCGGCCGATCTCGTCGCGGACACCTGTCCAGGGCCAGCCCCTGGCCGTGTCTCCTTCCGACATGTCGTTGCCGGACACGTCCGGGGCCAGCCCCTGGACGTGTCCACTCCGGACACGTCGCTGTGGGATGTGTCCGGGCTTTGACCCCGGGCTCTCCGCTGCGGACACGTCCCAGCAGGAAGGTGGGGTGAGAGGGGTCTGCGCGCAAGCGTCGAAGAACGGCGTCCCATGACCGCAAGGAAGAAGAAGCGCCCGCTGCGACCGCGCACGCCGTCGCGAGTCAAGAAGCGAGGAGCGAAGCGCAAGCGCGCGAGAGCGGGTGGGCTCGCGGCTCACCACCGCGCATCCCATCAACACCCGGAGCTCGTCGGGTTGGCCCTCGTCGCGCTCGGCCTCTTCCTCGCCTCGCTCCTCTATCTCGGCTGGGAGGGCGGCATCGTGGGCGAGCAGGTGGAGAGCACTCTGCGCGACCTGCTCGGAAGCGCGGCCTACGCCACGCCGATCCTGCTCGCCGGCGTGGGCGGCTTGATGCTCTTCCGCAGCGCGCTCATCGACGTCAGGCCCTTTCGCATCGGTCTAGGGGTGATTCTCGCCGGACTGATGACGACGCTCGGCTCGCGCAACGGCGGTTTCGTCGGCGACGCGTTCGGCGGCGCGCTCGCCGCTCTCCTCGGCGGCAACGGCTCGTTCCTCATCGGCCTGACCGCCCTGCTCGGAGGGGCGCTCCTGCTCACGGGCGCGTCGGCGGGGGCGCTGCTCCGCCACTCCGGTCACCAGCTTCGCCGGGCGGGGACTGCTGCGCGGAGCCGGATCGAGCGGGAGCGGCTCGCAGCCCGGCACCACGATGTCGTCGTTCCGGTGCCAGCGCCCGTCCACGAGCCGCCGGTCGACGTCGTCCACGACTACCCCGACGTGATCGCGGAAGAGGGGGAGCCGCCGCCGCTTTCCACCGACGACGACGCGACTGCGGAGAGCTGGCAGCCGCCGACCTTCGACGTCGACCGCCCCGCCGTGGAGTACGTCCTGCCGGATCGCAAGGTGCTGAAGCACTCCCCGGCCATCGCGGGCGACACGACGAAGTCGAACGCGCGCACCGCCGAGGTGCTCGTGAACGCGCTCGCCAATTTCGGCGTCGAGGCAACGATCGTCGGCCAGATCGCCGGCCCCCGCGTCACGCGCTACGAGCTTCAGCTCGCCCCCGGCACGAAGGTCTCGAAGGTCGCCGGCTTGAAGGACGACCTGAGCTACGCGCTCGCCACGACCGAGATCAGGATCCTCGCCCCGATCCCCGGCAAGCAGGCCGTCGGGGTCGAGGTGCCGAACCTCTCGCCGCGGATCGTCACCCTCGGCGACGTCTACGACGACCTGCCCGGAAGCGCGAGCCCGCTCGCCGTCTGGCTCGGCAAGGACATCTCCGGAAACGCGGTCTGGGCCGACCTCGCCCGGATGCCGCACATCCTGATCGCCGGCACGACCGGCTCGGGCAAGTCGGGCTGCATCAACACGATCCTGACCTCGATCTTGCTCCGCTCGACCCCGGACGAGGTGCGGATGATCCTGATCGACCCGAAGCGGATCGAGCTCAACTACTACGAGTCGATCCCGCACCTCCTGACGCCCGTCGTCTCGAATCCGAAGGAGGCGAGCGCCGTTCTCACGAACGTCGTGGCCGAGATGGAGCGCCGCTACGAGCGACTCTCGATCGTGCGCGCGCGCAACCTCCCCGAGGCGAATCGTGCCTTCCGCGCCCGCGGCGAGGATCCGCTTCCCTATCTCCTCGTCGTGATCGACGAGCTCGCAGACCTGATGATGACGAGCCCGCAAATGGTGGAGGACGCGATCATCCGGCTGGCACAGAAGTCGCGCGCGGTCGGGATCCATCTCGTCCTGGCCACCCAGCGGCCCTCGGTCGACGTGATCACGGGGATGATCAAGGCCAACGTGCCGAGCCGGATCGCCTTTGCCGTCTCGAGCATGACCGACTCGCGCGTGATCCTCGACGG
>JACCRW010000009.1 GCA_013813345.1 Actinomycetota bacterium | reverse complement strand
TTGGTCGGGCCGGGCATGCGGTCGGCCACGATCATCGCTTCGGTTCCGCTCGACTCCGGTCTCGTCAGGCGGCTGGCTGCCCGGTCGGGGCTCGGCGGCGGCGACCAGCTCGCCACCTTCGTCCGCGGCCGGGTCGGCGCCTCCTCGCGAGGCGATCTCGCCGGCGAGGTGGCCCCGAGCAAAGGCCGGGTCGAGACGCTCGCGATCGGCAGCGGCGCCTACCGGACGGTGAGCGTCCCACTGGTGCGGCAACCGCCGATCCTCCTCGCCGCGCTCACGCCGACCTCGACGATCGCCGCCGAGCAGCGGACCGAGCGAACCAAGCTCGTCGCAGGGCTGCTCGCCTCGTTGCTCCTGATCGGGGTCGTGGCCTACATCGCCGGTCGCTCGATCGTCGGCTCGCTCGGTCGGCTCGCTGCGGCGGCGAACTCGATCGCCGCCGGTCGGTTGCACGAGCGTGTTCCCGTGCGCGGCCGTGACGAGTTCGCTGCGGTCGGTCGCGCCTTCAATCAGATGGCCGCCCAGCTCGAGGCGCGGCTGGCCGATCTGGAGGAAGAGCGGCAGCGTCTGCGCGACGCCAACACCCGCTTCGGCGATGCGCTCGCAGCGACGCTCGACCCGGACCAGCTCCGGCGCGTGATCGTCCAGAACGCGGTCGAGGCAACCGGGGCGCGCGGTGGCCTGCTGCGTGAGGGCGACGGCTCCGTCGTCAGCGTCGGCGACATGGATGCCGGGCCTCGTCGCCTCGAGCTCGAGCTGACGGCGGGGCGGCGAAGCTTCGGCATGCTCGTCCTGCTCGGAAGCGAGTTCGACACTGAGGCGACGATCACGGCCGCCTCGCTCGCCGGGCAGGCCGTAATCGCGCTCGACAATGCGCGAATGCACCGGATCGTCGAGCGTCAGGCGCTCGTCGACGAGCTGACCGGGCTCGCCAACCGACGACAGGGCGACGAGGCGCTCGCAACCGAGCTTGCGCGTGGCGGACGGCTCGGAGGCCCGGTCGGGTTGATCCTCGCCGACCTCGACGACTTCAAGGCGGTGAACGACGCCTATGGTCATCCCACGGGCGATGCCGTCCTGCGGGAGTTCGCCGACGCGCTGCGCGGCACGGTCCGCGAGATCGACCTGGCGGTGCGCTGGGGAGGTGAGGAGTTCGGCGTCATCCTCCCCGGCACCGATGTCGAGGGCGCGACGGAGGTCGCCGAGCGAGTCCGCACTGCCCTCGCCGAGCGCTCCGTCATCGCGGTCGATGGATCGCCGATCCGAGTGACCGCGAGCTTCGGCGTTGCCGCCTCCGCGCCCGGAATCACCGCCGACGCACTTATCGACGCCGCCGACGATGCGCTCTACGGCGCGAAGCGGGCCGGCAAAGATCGGGTCTACTCCGAGCCGCGGCCGGTCGCGCCCGCCTGATCGGAAGCTCCGATCCGCCCTGGGAGCAGGAGAATTCCGCTTGGGGGTGCGCTACACTCCGGCCTTTGCACGCCGCTCCGCCCCCGACCACGGAGAACCCTATGCCTGTCGAGACACCGTCGCTCTTCGCCCGTGTGATCCAGGATCATCTCGAGCTGAAACGCCGCAACGCCGAGCTCGAGCACGACATGCCGATCGACCGTTACGCCGCCGACGACCCGTTCGACAACCACCCGCTCTTCAAGACCGAGGAGCAGGCGCGACTCGAGGAGACGATGGACGGCGAGCCCGCCGTCCAGCTCGACTCCGTGCCGCTGGCCTGGTCCGGCGAGGACATCGCCTCGACTTCCGAGCCGGAATCGGCCGAGGACACCGGCCTCTGGTCGAAGACCCGCGATTTCGACTGGGGCGATTAGCCTCGCGCTGCGCGCGCGGCTAGAAACACCAAGTAACAGACTGTTACTTGGTCACGCGGCCGAGGTCAGACCGTCCGCATGGAGGCTCTTCGCGAGCCGCCTGAAGGCGCCGTCGTGGGCGAGCAGCTCGGGTTCGGTGCCGCGCTGGACGATCCGGCCGTGCTCGACGACGAGGATCTCGTCCGCCCGGCGGACCGTGGCGAGCCGGTGCGCGATGATGATCGAGGTGCGGCCGGTGAGCAGCCGGTCGAACGCCCGCTCGATCAGGATCTCGCTCGGGCGGTCGATGTTCGAGGTCGCCTCGTCCAGGATCAGGATCCGCGGGTCGGCGAGGAGCGCCCGCGCGATCGAGATCAGCTGCCGCTCGCCGGCGGAGAGGCCGGACCCGCCCTCGCGCACGACGTGGTCGAGTCCGTGCTCGAAGCGCGCGGCGACTCGGTCGACGCCGATCGCCGCCGCCGCGGCGTAGACCTCCTCGTCGGACGCGTCCGGTTTGCCGAAGCGGATGTTGTCCGCGATCGTGCCGCTGAAGAGGAACGGATCCTGGAGCACGACCCCGAGTTGGCGCCGGTAGCTGCGGAGCTCGATCTCGCGCAGGTCGGTCCCATCGACGCGTACCGCTCCTGAGAGGGGGTCGTAGAAGCGTGCGATGAGCTTCGCCATCGTCGATTTGCCACCGCCCGACTCGCCGACGAGCGCGATGCAGCCGCCCGCCGGCACCGCGATCTCGATCCCGTGCAGGACGGGATCGGCCCCGTAGGCGAACGTGACCCGGTCGAGCTCGAGCCGACCGTCGATCCGGCCGAGCGGCCGCGCGTCGGGCGAATCCGCGATGTCGATCT
>JACCRW010000081.1 GCA_013813345.1 Actinomycetota bacterium | reverse complement strand
CCGTGCACCCGGAGGTCGTCCTGCCGGTGCGGCTGAACCGGCGCGTCGTCGACGAGCGGACGCTCCGCGCAGTCATGAGCTTCATCCTGCTCTACATCGGGATCTTCGTCGTCGGCGCCGCGCTCCTCGCAGTGGACGCCGCACGCACCGGGCTCGAGCTCGGCGTCCTGGATGCGGTCGCCGCTGCGGCGACGACGCTCGGCAACGTCGGGCCCGGCTTCGGGATCGCGGGCCCGTACGGCTCGTTCGAGCCGTTCAGCGACTTCTCGACGTTCGTGCTGATCGCCCTGATGTGGCTGGGGCGGCTCGAGGTGATCCCGATCGTCGTCCTCGCCTCACGCCATTACTGGAGAACCGTCTAGCTCCTGAGGAGAACGCGCTTCAGCTCGTCCTCCTTGCCGGGCTCGAGCACTGCGAGCACCTGGTCGCCGGGGCGGAGCACCGTTCTGTCCTCCGCGAGCTCCGAGCGGCCGTTCCGCATCACCGAGATCAGGCGCGCGCCCGCCGGCAAGCTGAGTCCAGCGAGCCGCTTCCCCGCGGCCGGCGAGTCGCGATCGATCTGGAGCTCGACGATCTCGAGGTTCTCCTTGCGCAGCTCGAGCAGATGGACGATCCCGTGCTCCGGGATCTCGTGCTCGACGAGGCCGAGGATGTTGGAGGTGGCGCAGACGGTCTGGGCGATCCCGAGCAGGTCGAAGTGCTCCTGGTTGCGCGGATCGTTCACCCGTGCGACGACCTTCGGCACCCGGTAGCCCTCGCGGGCGAGCTGGCAGATGATCAGGTTGTCCTCATCGTCGCCGGTCGCGGCCAGCACGAGCTGCGGCGGCCGGCCGATCCCGGCAAGCTCGAGGATGTGGAGCTCCGTCGCGTCACCGAGGAGCACCTGGTGCTCGAACTCCTCCTGCAGGCGCTCGAATCGGGCCGGCCGCTGCTCGACGAGCGTCACCTCGTGCCCCATGCGGAGCAGCGAGCGAGCGACATTCGCGCCGACCTTGCCGCCGCCTGCGACGATCGTGTACATCAGCTCGCCATCGCTTTCTCGGCCACGCGCACGCGCGCCGCGAGCTCTGAGATCGCGGTCTGGGTCGGGCTGACGGTCTGCATGCCGCGCTTCGCGTAGAACTCGGCGCGCGCCGGATCGAGGACGCGGACGACGACGTGCTCGATCCCGTAGCGCTTCCTCACGACCTGTCCGATCACGAGATTCGTGTTGTCCCCGTTCGTTGCGACGACGACCGCGTCGGCCTCGTCGACCCCGGCTCGGCGGAGGATCTCAGAGTCCATCCCGTGCCCGACGACGAAGCCGCCGGACCAGCCGGGGCCGAGCCGCGTCAGCGCCTCCTCCTTCTCGTCGACCGCGACGACGTCCCAACCCTCCGCGCGGAACTCGCGGGCGACGGCCGAGCCGACGCGGCCACACCCGATCACGACCAGCTTCATGCGCTCAGGGTACTCCCCGGTAGGGGACTCCTCGGTGTCTCGTCGAGAACGCCCTGCGGGAAGGCGACGACGAGCACCTCGCACGGGGCGTTCCGGAGCACGTAATCCACAGTCGGCGAGAAGAACGCCGACTGGCGCCGCCACCGGGCAGCCGAGCCGAGCACGATCAGGTCGGAGTCGCGCGACGCCGCCTCGGCGACGATTGCCTGGCCGATCGAGCGCGAGCGGACGGTCACCGGCTCGACGCTGATCCCGTGCTCCTCGCCGAGCGCCTGCGCCTCCGCCAGCGAGGCAGCCGCCTGCTCCTCCCGGACGGGCAGCTCGGCGTCGAGCTCGAGCTCGAGCGGCACCCGGATCACGTAGACGGCGTCCACGGCCGCACTCCGCTCCTTGGCGAGCGCGATCGCGGTTGCCGCCATCTCCTCCCCGACCGGGCCGAGCTTCAGCGGGACGAGGATCCGCCTGAAGTCGGCTCCCGGCGGCAGCTCTCGCAACGCATCGTTTCCGAGTAAGCGGCCGCGGCGGACGCCGATATAGACGGCGGCGCCGAGCGCGAGCCAGATCGGCCCCGCGTAGCGGGCACCGGGGTGGGTGACGAGCGAGACGACCCAGATCGCGAGTGCGAGAACGGTGCCGACGATCGCGGGCACCGGTACGTCCCTGCCGCGGATCGAAACGTTGAAGGGCGTCCGGAACGGCCGGGGCAGCTCGGGCTCGCTGAAGCGCAGCCGGATCACGGCGAGCTGGGCGGCGGTGAACGCAAGCAGGATCCCGAAGGAGTAGAGGCCCGCGAGGAAGACGACATCGTCCCCGATCAGGCCGGTGCCGATCACGAGCGCGATCGAGATCGCGGCAGCGGCGACGATCGCCTGCGGCGAGACGAGCGTGCGGCGGTTGAGCCGGCCGAACGCACGCGGGAGCTGGCCGTGGCCGCCGAGCGAGTGGGCGAGCCGGGTGAAGCCGGAGATCGAGGTCGTAGCGGCGGCGAAGAGCACGAGCGCGCCGGTCAGCCCGACATAGAACCGGAGGCCGCCGGCGAGCCAACCCGGGAGCGGGTCGCCGAGCGCGTCGACGATTCCGGCGATCGGCGCCCGCAGCCACTCGTCGCCGAGCGCCGTCCGGCCGTTCTCGACGGGGAAGGCCGAGATCCCGACCACCGCGATCAGGGCGGTGATCGCGACCACGAGCCCGATCGCCGCGAAGAGGCTGCGCGGGAGCGTCCGTCCCGGCTCGCGCGTCTCCTCGGCCAGATTCGCAACCGTCTCGAGACCCGTGTACGCGAGGAGGGCGAGCGGCAGCGCGAAGGCGATGTCGTCCCAGACAGGCTCCGTCCCGAGCGAGACACCCTGCGTCAGCGCGTCCGGCGAGAAGAGGATCGCGAGCCCGAGCACGACGAGCAGGAGCTGCGTTGCGAGGTCGAGTCCGGCGACGACGATCCCGGCCCTATAGAGGCGCGAGTGGCGAGCGAGGCGGGTCGCCGCGATCGCGAGGATCACGGCAACCGCGACGACGACGTCCCAGGGCGAGTCCGCGAGCCCCGGCCTGTCGAGGGCGGCACCCAGGTAGTGCGGTAGGAAGAGCGTCGAGAGCGCGATCACGATCAGGTAGTCGAGGAGGAGCGCCCAGCCGGTCAGGAAGCCGAGGAGGTCGTTCGACGCGCGCCGGACAAAGGTCGCCGCGCCGCCCGTCTCCGGGATCGCGGCCGTGCCCTCGGCGTAGGACAGCGCGACGAGGAGGAAGAACGCGCCGGCGGCGAGGAGCACCCACGGCGTGAAGCCGAGCGCGTAGGCGGCGACGATCCCGAGCGCGAAGTAGAGCGAGGAGGCGATCTCGCCGTAGGCGACCGAGAAGAGCGCGGGCGCGTCGAGCACGCGCTCGAAGCCGCGGAGCTTCCTGGCCATCAGCGGCGGCCGCGACGAACGGTTGCAGAGACGGACGTAGACACGGTTGCAGACACGGACGCAGAGACAACCCGTTTCGTTGACAACGCGCGGCCGGCCCTCGAGGCGATCTTCAAGACGTCGGCTGAGCACGGCTGCTGATCGCGCCGAGTTGACGCTCCACTCGTTCCGAGGAACGCCACTTACCTCCAGCCCTTCCGAAGCAGCGTGATCCGGCCGACGCCGAGCGCGACGAAGAGCCCGCCGAGGACGAAGCCGAGCACGCCGCCGCCGCTCGCAGCGGTCACGACGAGGAGCGCGATCCCGATCCCCACGAAGACGAGCGCCAGGACGAGCACGGCCGCGCCGTAGAGCTTCACGATGCCTCCGTCGATGCGGTCACCATCACCCGGCAGGGGGCATTCTTGAGGACGTAGTCGACGGTCGCCCCGAAGGCTGCCCGCTTGCGCCGGCCGACCTCCTTGCGGAGCGCGCCGATCACGATCAACTCGGTGCCACGGCGCGCAGCCTCCGCCACGATCGCCTCGCCCGCGCTCCGTTCACGCACGAGCCGCGGGATCACCGTGACGCCGTACGAGTCGCCGATCGCGCGCGCCTCGTCGAGCTCCCGGTTGGCGAGCACCTCCTCCGCATCGAGCGAGACGTCCAACGGCTGGTCGAGCGGAACCTCCAGCACGGTGATCGCCGCGATCTGCGCACCCCGCTCGGCGGCGAGGCTTGCGGCCACGTCCAGGGCCTCGTCGGAGGCCTGACCGGGCAGGATCGGCACGAGCAGCCGGCGGTACTCGAGCGCGAGCGCCGGGCCGAAGGCGATCGGCGCCCGCACGGTCGCCCGCACCGGCTCGCGGAGGACGACGCGGCGGTAGATCGCGTAGCCGATCAACCCGAGCACGATCCAGCCGAGCCCCGTCCAGCGCGTCGCCTCGTTCTGGATGAGGATGACGACGAACGAGACGGCAGTCGCCAGCCCGCCCACGATCGCGAAGAGCGGCCAGTCCACACCGCGGATGCTCAGGCTCGGGCGGGCGCGGCCGATCCGCTCGTCCTCGCCGGCCGGAAGCATTCGCAGCCTGATGATCGAGGCGTGGGCGACCGTGAACGAGAACGTCGCCCCGAACGCGTAGAGGGTGCCGACGAAGTTGACGTCGCCGGGGAGCAGGATTGCGATCGGTGCGATCCCGGCGAATACGACGAGAGCGAGCCACGGAGTCTTGAAGCGCGGGTGCAGGCGGCGGAAGACCTCCGGTAGCTGCCGGTACGTCGCCATCGAGTAGGTGATCCGCGAGGCCCCGATCACGCCGGCATTGGTCGCGATGAAGAGGATCGTCGCGGCGAGGACGCCGACGTAGATCTCGGCCGCATCGAGCATCAGCCCCTCGAGGCCCAGGTTCTGCACGAGCCCGAGTACGGGATCGTTCGCGAAGCCTCCCTCCTCGGGTGGCAGAGCCAGCCGCGTGGTCAACTCGCCGCCGATCCGCTCGACGGGTAGCGCTGACAGCGCGACGAACGGGAGCGTGAAGAAGATCCCGAAGACGGCGAGCGCCACGAGCTTGTAGGCGTTCGGAACGCTTCGAACCGGATCGCGAACCTCCTCGGCGAGATTCGAGACAGTCTCCACTCCCGTGTAGGCCAGCATCGCGACCGGCACCGCCAGGGCGAGGTTCGACCAGGTCGGCGCCACGCCCCAGTGGACGTTGTCGACGAGCCGCTCCGGGCTGAGCACGAGCGCGATCCCGACGATCACGAGCAGCACCTGCGTGGCGAGATCCAGCACCGCGAGCGTGACCGACAGCTTGGCGGCTTCGGAGACGCCCACCACGTTCAGCGCCACGAGCACGAGGATCACGATCGCGCCGCCGACGATGTCCCAGGGATTCGTCCGCAGCGGCTCCCAGAAGATCGCCAGGTAGTGCGGGACGAAGAACGCCGAGACGGCGACCGTGACGACGTAGACGAGCATCTGCGCCCAGGCCGCCGTGAACGAGACGAGCTCGTCGAACGCATGCCGCGCAAAGCTGGCCGAGCCTCCCGCTTCCGGATAGCGGACGGTTCCCTCGCTGTAGGTGGCGGCCGTGCAGGCGAAGATCACGCCCGCGACGACGAAGACGACGGGGGTCAGCCCGAGCGCGTAGACGGCTGTGAGGCCGAGCGCGTAGTAGATCGAGGAACCGACGTTGCCGTACGCGGTCGCGAAGAGCGCGGAGGTGCCGAGGACGCGCTCGAGCTCGACCTGCCTGCGACGGCGGCTGGGCACCGCGAGAGTCTAGAGACGCGAGAGGCCGGCGTCTCCGCCGGCCTCTCCTTTCCCGCGTCATCTCCTAGTGCTCAGCCTCCGGTGTACCTGAAGATGTAGAGACCGAAGTCGCGGTCGCTGGCGGCGACGTACTCCTGGCCTCCATTCTGGAAGACCTCGACCCCCCAGAAGTTGCTGCCACCCTTGTCGATGAAGTGGCCGGCCTCCACGAGCTCCGTGCCCTCGATCTTCAGGACGCGGAAACCCCCCGAGTAGTAGGAGAGATACGCCAACTCGTCGTCAACAGCCGAGGTTGCCACCTCGTGCACCGAGAGATCGCCGAAGCCCGCCGCGTAGGCCGGGTCGTGCGCCTCTGGGATGGCGTACGTATCGAGCTCGGTCATCTTCCCCGCGTCGTACTCGAACAGGTGGACATAGCCCCACCCGTCGAACTCCGACGTGAAGCTGAGCCTGTCGCCCTTGGTGCCGATCGCCACCGGGAGCTGCTGCGGACCGGCTCCCGACAGGCACGCGGCGTTGTCGTAAGCAGTGTCGAAGATGGCGAAGCCCTGGCCGCGCGGCACGACGCCGAACGTCGGGATGTCGCCCTC
>JACCRW010000409.1 GCA_013813345.1 Actinomycetota bacterium | reverse complement strand
CGAGCGAGGGCAGCGAGGCCGCGTCCGGGCTGAAATCGAGCAAGAGCCAGCTCGCCGCGAAGCCGAACGAGGAGACCGCGAGCCCGTTGACGATGTTCGGCAGGGCACGGCCGGCGAACACCGCGAGACGGTTCGCCGGGGTCGCGAGCAGCGGCGTCAGCGTCCCGAACTGCCGCTCGTTTGCGATCCCCATCACCATCCCGTAAATGCCGGCCATCGCCGAGACCTGGACAGCGTTGCCGACGATGAAGAACTCGTCGCTGCGACTGCCCGCGTAGCGGCCGAGGTAGGTGAAGAAGAGGATCTGGAAGAGCGGGCTGCCGAGCATCGTCGTCACGTACATGACCGGCGAGATCCAGTTGAAGAGGGCGCGGTAGGAGATCCGGCCGCCGACGAAGAAGACGCGCAGCGCGGCGGTCACGTCAGTGAGAGCGTCGCCTGTTGCCGCGCGCGCCGCTCGAAGTTCTGCATGAAAAACGAGCCGAGCACGAGGTAAACGGCGCCGAGGAGGACGCACATCCCGATCCCCGTCCACACCTCGCCACCGAGCGCCGCGTTCCGCACCGCCTCCATCCCCCAGGTCGGCGCGAGCACCCACGAGAGCCACTCGACCCAGCCGGGCAGGAGCGAGAGCGGCACGAGCAGACCCGTCGCGAGCCAGACCGGATACTCGAGCAGGTTCGAGAAGGCGCTCGCCTGCCGGTAGAGGACGAAGGTCGAGGCCAGCACGAGCCCGAGCAGGCCGAGGCTGACGACGGTGACGGGCAGCGCCAGCGCGAAGAGCGCCGGATGCTCGAACGAAAGCGGGACGCCGAAGAAGACGCGCCCCCAGAAGAGCGTGGCAACGATCGAGTAGAGGCCGATCGTGGCGGTCGAGATCGTCAGCGGCAGGAGGATCCAGAGGAAGCGAACCGGTGCGGCGATCGCGATCTCGAGCGTCCCCTGCCAGCGCATCCACTGGATCGCGCCACCCGAGCCGAAGAGCGTCGACGACCAGATCCCCATCAGGCCGGCTCCGAGCGCGGCATAGAGGAGGCCGCCGCCCCGGTCTCCGCGGTCGAACATGAAGAAGGCGATCGAGGCGAAGATGATCGGCTGGAGGACCGAGATCAGGACGAAGAAGAGCGAGTTCGTCAGGTTCTTCAGGTTGAAGAGCCAGCCGATCCAGAAGATCCGCAGCATTCTCCGAGCCTAGCCAAAGGGGTCAGGCGCGCTCCAAAGTCGCGTGCTTGCGGCTGTACAGCTCGAGAACGCGGATCAGCAGATAGCCGGCAACCGCGTAGATCGCTCCGACCAGGGCCTCGGCGCCGACGAGCCTGGCGACCTCGCCGAACCGAGCGCCATCCGCGAGCAGCCGCGCCGCCTCGATCCCGTGGGTGAACGGCAACCCCTGCGCCGCCGTGCTCAGCCAGCCCGGGAGCGCGTCGAGCGGGACGTTCGCGCCGGTGCAGACGAGCAGGATCCCGAAGATGACGTTCGAGAGCACAGCCGTCTCCCGCACGATCAGCCCGAGCCCCGCGCTCAGCAGTCCGAGGCCCGTGCACGAGAGCGCGCTCACCGCGGTCACGAGTACGAGCGGGGCGAACGCCGACGCGGGGACGTCGATCCCGACGATCAGGCCGCCGACCACGAGCCCGAAGGCGGCGACGAAGAACCCGTTCAGGACGACCGGCAGCGCGCGACCGACGAAGAGCGGCAGGCGCGGCGCCGGGGTGATCAGGATCGAGCCGAGCGTCTGCTGGAAGCGCTAGCCCGCGATGATGTTCGTCATCGCGAAGACACAGGGGATGGAGGCGTACTGGAGCCCGTTCCCGATCACGTAGAACTCGTCCGACTCGAGCGCGGCCGAGCGCCCGATGTAGACGAAGAGCAGGATCTGGAAGACCGGCGCGACGAGCAGGCTGGGGATGAAGACCCAGGGCGAGAGCCAGCCGAAGAGCGCTCGGTAGCTGATCAAACCGCCGACGAAGAAGACCCGGACGCCGATCACGAGAGGGAAAGGGACGCCTTGACGCGGGCCGTGCGCAGCGCCCGCTCCAGCAGCAGGATCCCGGCCAGCGTGTAGCCGGCGCCGAGGGAGAGCGCGAGCGCGATGTCGCCGTAGGGAGCGCCGCCGAGCGCGGCGCCGCGGATCGCGCCGATCCCCCAGGTCGGCGCGAGCGCCCACGAGATCGGCCGCACCCAGTCGGGGAAGAGCGTCAGCGGGACGAGGAAGCCCGAGACCAGCCAGACCG
>JACCRW010000414.1 GCA_013813345.1 Actinomycetota bacterium | reverse complement strand
GCTTCAACGCGAAGGTCGACCTCGACGAGGGGCTTGCGAAGACGATCGCCTGGTATCGCGAGCGGAAGCCGGCTTTGGCTTGAGTGACGCGATCCGGCTGGCGCTGCCGGACGTCGGCGAGGCGGAGCTGGCGGAGGTCGCCGCTGTTCTCCGCTCCGGGAACCTGACGATGGGGCCGAAGGTGGCGGAGCTCGAGGAGCTCGTGGCGGCGGCCTGCGGCGTCGAGCACGCCGTCGCCGTCTCGAACGGGACTGCGGCGCTGCACCTCGCCGTGCTCGCGCTCGGGATCGGAGCCGGCGATGAGGTGATCGTGCCCGCGTATACCTTCCCGGCGACCGCGAACGTCGTCCGGCTGGTGGGCGCGTCACCGGTGCTCGTGGACGTCGACCCCGATACGTTCAACCTCGATCTCGAGCGCGTGTACGAAGCGGTGACTGTGCGCACGAAAGCCGTGCTCGCGGTGCACCTCTTCGGTCGCCCGCTCGACTGGTCGGCGCTCCAGGACGCGGTCGCGCCGGAGCTCGCGCTGCTCGAGGACGCCGCGGGGGCGCTCGGCGCCCGCTGGCAGGGAATGCCGTGCGGCGGTCTCGGGACGATGGGTTGCCTCTCCTTCCATCCGCGCAAGATCGTGACGACCGGCGAGGGCGGCGCAGTCACCACGAACGACCCCGACCTCGCGGCCTCGATCCGGCGGCTTCGCCACCACGGGCTCGACCCCGACTCGGATATCGCCGAGCCCTCGACGAACTACCGGCTCGCGGACGTGCTCTGCGCGCTCGGGATTCCGCAGCTGCGCCGCCTCGACGCGCTGCTCGCGGAGCGGACGCGGGTTGCGGCTGCGTACACCGAGCGGCTGGCCGGCGTCGTCGAGCTACCGAGCGCCGACAGGGGCGACACCCACGGGTGGCAGGCCTACGTCGTCCGGCTCGACCGACGGAACGAAGCGCTGGCGGAGCTGAGGGCCGAGGGGATCGAGGTCCAGATCGGCACCTACGCGCTCCACCACCTCTCCGCCTATCGCGACCAGGGGCCGTTCCCGGGCGCGGATGCGGCCTTCGCGCGAGCGCTCGCGCTACCGCTCCACTCGCGGCTGACGGATGCCGAGCTCGACCGCGTTGCGGAGGGAGTCGCACGATTCGCTTGACAATTGCCTGTTGTGAGTGAACACTCACTACCAATGGTTACGACGACGAGGCAAACAGCAGACGAGCGTCGCGAGGCGGTGTACGAGGCCGCGGCGCACGAGTTCGCCCAAAAGGGCTTGCACGGCGCCTCGACCGACGAGATCGCGAGGCAGGCAGGAATCTCGCAGCCTTATCTCTTCCGCCTCTTCGGGACGAAGAAGGGTCTCTACCTCGAGACGACGACCCGCAAGATGGAGGACACCTACACGCTCTTCGAGCGCGCCTCCCGCGGCAAGTCCGGCCAGGAGGCGCTCGACGCGATGGGTACGGCATACACCGAGCTGATGGCCGATCGCGATCGCGTGCTCCTGATGCTCCAGTGCTTCTCGGACTGCGACGACGACGAGATCCGCGCGAACGTGCGCCGAGTGTGGCGCGACCTCGTCGAGCTGATCGAGCAGCGCTCGGAGATGAGCCCCGAGGAGGTCAGCGCCTTCTTCGCCCACGGGATGCTCCTCACGATCACGATGGCGATGAAGCTCGACGTCGACCCGACGCCGTGGGGCGACCGGCTGATCGCCGGGTGCAACCCGGAGCCGGAGACGTAGGGGTAGCCGCACTTGTCCGGCTTTTTATTTTGGCTACTAAGGAAGTAACCGCTTACTTCATCGGAAGGAGTTGAGATGGCAGCACGAACGAAGACTCTCTGGACGTTCGCGATCACCTCGATCGCCCTCTTCATGGTCACCCTCGACAACCTCGTCGTGACGACGGCAATTCCCGTGATCCGCCGCGATCTCGACGCCTCGCTCGAGAGCCTCGAGTGGACGGTGAACGCGTACACACTCACTTTCGCGGTACTGCTGCTCACCGGAGCGGCGCTCGGCGACCGCTTCGGCCGGCGGCGCGTCTTCGCGATCGGCGTCGGCGTCTTCACTCTCGGCTCGGTCGCCGCGGCGCTCGCGCCGACGGTCGAGCTGCTGAACCTCGCGCGGGCGCTGCAGGGCCTCGGCGGCGCGATCGTGATGCCGCTTACCCTGACGATCCTGAGCGCGGCGGTACCGAAGGAGAAGCGGGGGCTCGCGCTCGGCGCCTGGGGCGGGATCAGCGGCCTAGCGGTCGCATTTGGCCCGGTCGTTGGCGGCGCGGTCGTGCAGGGCCTCTCGTGGCAGTGGATCTTCTGGCTGAACGTTCCGATCGGCTTGCTCCTGATCCCACTCGGACTCTCGCGGCTGCAGGAGACCCACGGGCCGGGCGGCAGGCTCGACCTGCCGGGGCTCGGGCTCGCGAGCGCCGGTCTCTTCGGGATCGTCTGGGGCCTGATCCGCGGCAACGGCCAGGGCTGGGCGAGCGCCGAGATCGTCGGCTCGCTCGCAGTTGGCGCGCTACTCGTGGCGGCGTTCGTCGCCTGGGAGCTGCGGACGGCGGCGCCGATGCTGCCGATGCGCTTCTTCCGCAAGCCGGCCTTCGCGCTCGCGAACGTCGCGTCGCTCTTCATGTTCTTCGGGATGTTCGGCTCGATCTTCCTGCTCTCGCAGTTCTTCCAGACCGTGCAGGGCTACTCGCCGCTCGGCGCCGGATTGAGGATCCTGCCGTGGACGCTCGCGCCGATGTTCATCGCCCCGATCGCCGGCGCGATGTCGGACCGGATCCCAGGCAAGACGCTCGTCGGGATCGGGCTCTCGCTCCAGGCGGGCTCGCTCGTGTGGCTGGGGCTCGTCTCGACGCCGACGGTGGCCTACTCGGCGCTGATCGCGCCGTTCGTGCTCGCGGGGATCGGGATGTCGCTCTTCTTCGCCCCGATGGCGAACATCGTCCTCTCGGCCGTCCGGCCGGAGGAAGAGGGCCAGGCCTCGGGGGCGAACAACGCGGTCCGGGAGCTCGGCGGGGTCTTCGGCGTCGCGGTCTTGGCCTCCGTGTTCGCGAGCCTCGGCGGCTACGAGAGCGGTCAGGCCTTCGTGGATGGGATGAACCCGGCCCTCGTGATCGGCGGCGCCGTCGTCGGCCTCGGCGCCCTCGCCGCATTCCTGATCCCCGGCCGCAAGCGCGAGGCCCCGCCCGTCGGCGCGCTCGCGGAGGCCGCCTAACCGTCCATCTGGGACGTGTCCCAGGGACAGTCCCTGGGACACGTCCCTTGCGGACATGCCCGGGGTCAAAGCCCGGACACGTCCCTTCAGGACGGTTGTCGGTAGACCTCGACGGAGTCGCCGTTCTTCGCGCGGCCTTCGCCGGCGAGGATGAAGCCGAGCTTCTCGGCGACGCGGCGGGAGATCGCGTTATCCGGAGACATGCGAACGACGAGCGGGCCGATCTGCTCGCGCCGAGCGAAGTCGAGGACGGCACGCGCGGCCTCCGTCGCGATCCCTTGCCCCCAGCAGTCGGGCCGCAGTGACCAGCCGAGGTCGACCTCGTGCGGCGCGATTCCCGCCAATCCTGCTCCGGTGTACTCGAGGCCGATGATGCCGTCTCCCGGGATTGCGAACGAGCCGAACCCGTGGGTCGCCCAGTGCGAGAGTTTCGAGCCAAGCGACTTCTCCGAATCCTCCCAACTGCGCGTCCACGGCGGGAAGCGGGGATCGCCCCGGAAAGCCGCAAACCACGGAAGGTCGGAAGGGTCGACCGGACGGAGTTCCAGCCGCTCCGTTCGCAGCACCGGCCACGGCACCTCGTCCCAGCCATCCGGCAATGCCGGCACCTCCCAGACCGGATCCGGCTTCCACTCCTCCCAACCGGTCGGGAACGGCCACTCGGCGAGCACCCGCTCGCCCTCCTCTCGCATCGCCGCCGCCTCGTCCGGTGCGATTACCCCGAGCGCCTGCGCCTCGTCGAACTCGTCCTCGTCGAGCCACTCCCAGGTTCCGTCGCGGCGCACGAGCAGGTCGAGCTCGCGATCGAGGTGGTCGAAGCCGAGCCGGCTCCGCCGCAGCGGTCGCTCGAGATTGACGTACCACTCGAGCCCGGTGTCACCCTCGAAGAGGAGCGTCGAATGCAGCCGGTCCGGCCGCACGACGCGCAGACCCGCACGCGTGAAGACGCCGTCCTCCAGCTCCCACTCGTCGCGCGGAATCCCCGAGCCGCTCGGAATCTTCGTCGGCGCTTCTTTCGGAATCCAGAGCACGAGCTCGTCGGGCTCGTCCTGCACCACGATCCACGGCCGCGCCTTCCAAACGCGCCCCTTCCAGAGCTCGCGCACGGCGACGACGTCGCCGTTAGACCACATCCCAGCCTTCCGGGAGGTCCGGCGAAACCCATGCCGCGTCCGGCACCCAGGTCTCCCATGAACCGTCGAGCGGCCAGCTCCGCGACTCGATCGCGACGACTGCGTCATCGCCCGCGTCACGCACGGCTGCAGCCGCGTCGGCGTCGAAACGCCCGACCCGCTGCGCTGCTGCGAACTCGTCCTCGTCCTTCCAGGCCCACGTTCCGTTCGCGGCGACGACGACGTCGAGCACCCAGTCCTCGGTCGCGAATCCAGACCCGGTCCGTCGCAACGGAGCTTGCAGATTGACATACCAACCGCTGCCGTCGAGCCAGCGCCACCACGCTCTCGGCTCACCCGGTCTGTGCAGCTGGAGGCACGAGCTGCCGAACCAGGAGCCGTCGCCGAGGCGCCACGGCACGCGATGGCGCTCTTCGTAAGGCAGTGCCCGGTCGAGCGGACTGCCGTCGAGCCTCGCGCGCCGCTTCGTGGGTGTGCCGGTAGCGATGTAGAGAGCGATCACCCCGGGCGAGTCCTCGACGACGAGCATCGGCCAGACGTGCGAAGACCGGCCGCCGTTCAGGTGCCGCAGCGCGACGACGTCGCCGCTAGACCACATCCCAGCCCTCGGGAAACGCCGGCAGCGGCCAGGACGGATCAGGCCGCCAGTCCTCCCAGCCCGTCGGGAACGGCCACTCCTCGAGGACCCGCGCGGCCTCCGCGCGGACGGCAGCCGCGTCGAGCAGCCCGAGCGCGGCGGCCTGCTCGAGCTCGTCCTCGTCCTTCCAGCGGTACGTTCCGTCGGGCGCCACGATCAAGTCGAGCTTCTGGTCGAAGGTGTCGAAGCCGACGGGCGAGCGGCGCAGCGGCTGCTCGAAGTTCACGTACCAGTGGTCGAGCTCCCACGCGCCGTCCCAGAAGACGTAGACGGAATGCGCGCGGCCGGGGCGCGCGAGGCAGAGCTGGGTGGCGCGCGGGGCGGTGTCGACGAGCTCCCACTCGTCACACGGGATCCGGAGACCGCCCGACGGCACCTTCGCCGGCGAGCCGGCGGGGATCCAGAGCGCAATCACGTCGGCCGTCTCCGCGACGATCCGGCACGCCTGCGCTCGCCAGACGCGGCCGCGGTGAACGTCGCGCCAGACTGCGTCGTCGCTAGATCGCATCCCAGCCTTCCGGCAGCACCGGCGGCGCCCACGCCGGGTCCGGCTCCCAGGTCGCCCATTCCTCGCTCCACCAGCGGCGGCCCGCATCGAGCTCGGCGCCGAGGCGAGCGCCTTCTGCGCGGATCGCCGCGACCTCGGCCGGCGTCCAACGGCCCCGCGCGATCCACGGCTCGAGCTGCTCGTCGTCCTTGAAGCTCCACGCGCCGTCCGGCTCGATCACGAGGTCGAGCTCCAGATCCTGGGTGTCGAAGCCGAGCGGCGAGCGCCGCCAGGGCTCCTCGAGATTCACGTACCACGCTGCGAGCTCGCGGCCGGGCCCTGCCCAGAACACCCACACAGAGTTCATCGAGCCAGGTCGATGGAGCTGAACGACGCCGTGCCCGAACCAGCGATCGCGCCCGCTCCACGGATGCGGAGCGCCGAAAAAGTCCTCCGTGAACGCGAGCGGAGCACCCTCGGGCATGTAGAGCACGATCTGCTCGTCGGCGTCCTCAAGCACGTAGCCGCCCCACGCGACACTCGGCCGGCCGTGCCAGACGTCGCGCCGCACGATCGCGTCTCCGGGCCGCCAGCGCACGTCAGCCCTTGTAGCCGATCACGACCCGCTCGGGCCTCGCGGCGAGGGCGGCCGTAATGGCGAGGAAGAGGCCCGCGAGCCCGCACACGATCGCCGCGCGGGCCGCGTCTGTCGCGCCGTCGCCGCCGAGCACGA
>JACCRW010000408.1 GCA_013813345.1 Actinomycetota bacterium | reverse complement strand
TCGCGGCCGAAGCGACGCGCCTCGGCGACCTCGAGCTCCGGCCGGTAAGCCGCGACGATGACGATGACCGGGCCGCGACGGCCGTAGACGATCGAGGCGGTGAGCCGCGTGTCCGAGAGCCAGCCGTTCTTCTCGGCCACGGGCGTTCCGCCGAGCCACGGGCGGAGCAGGCCGAGGTTGTCGCTCGCACGCTGGGCGGAGAGCAGGATGCGGACGCCGGCCTGGGCCTGCCGGCGCGAAAGCCCAAGGAGGCCGAGCGCGTTCCGGTCGCCGTGCGCGCCCGCGTGGAGGCGATAGAGCGCGCGGCCGAGGTCGCGGGCGGTGGTGATGCGGATGTACGACCCCGGCGGCGGGGCACCGCGGCCGGTGGTGGCGCGGTAGGGGCCGGGATAGGTGCTCGAGGTCATCCCGAGCCGGCGCAGGCCGTCGCTCACTGCGCTGTATCCCAGACCAGCCAGGATCCGGTTCGCGGCGAGGTTCGACGACCAAGCGCCGATCTGACGCGTGTCGTACCACCAGCGTCCGGCCTCGGGGATCCTCGAGGTGCGGAGCGCGGCCGCGAGCGCCCCGAGCTTGACGGTCGACGCGGCGGGGAAGCGGAGATCCTCGTTCCAGCCGGCGAAGCGGCCGGTGCGCAGGTCGTGGACCCAGACGGCGGCCCAGCCGTCGAACCGATTCGCGACAGCGGCAAGCCGGCCGTCGAGCGTCGCGTCGGACACGCGCGGGCCGGTGCGCGCCGGGGCGGCGACGAGCGGCGCGTACCGGCCGCTGCCGGCCGAGCCGTCGGGCCGGTCGAGCGCCTCCGCGCCGGCAACCGCGATCCGCCCGCGCCGAAGCAGGTCGGAGCGGAGCCGGCGCTGATCTCGGCTGACGCCACCGGCGGCCATGACCGCTTCGACGAGATTCCGCCCGGCGTCGTAGCGCGCCTGTGCCCCATCGGGCGTGGCGGCGTAGACGAGCGTCGCGGCAGAAAGATAGCGATCGCGCGCCCGCAGCAAGGCTGCGTCCCCTGCGGGTGCGGCCGGGGCGAAGACGAGCGTCACGACGATGGCGACAACGAGCCGGCGCATGCGCACAGCATGCCGATTCCCAGGATTCGCCAACGTCCAGATCAGCTTGTGTCGCTCAGCCTTCGAGTGAGAGACTTGGGCAGTGAGCGCCACCGTCGACACGATCCAGATCGACGAGGCTGCCTTCAGAGGCACCGTCGTTCGTCCTGGGAACGAAGGCTACGACGTGCATCGCAGGATCTGGAACGGCGCGTTCGACAAGCATCCGGCCGCGATAGTCCGCTGCGCGGGCGTCGCGGACGTGATTGCGGCCGTGAAGCTCGGGCGGGCAAGCGGCCTGCCCGTCGCCGTGCGCAGCGGTGGCCATTCGTTCCCGGGCCTGTCGGTCGCAGACGACGCATTGATGATCGACCTCTCGCCGTTGAAGGGCGTTCGCGTCGACCCCGAGAGTCGCACCGCGCGAGTGCAGGCGGGCGTCCTGCTGGGCGAGCTCGACCGGGAGACGCAGGCGTTCGGGCTCGCGGTGCCCTCCGGGATCGTCACGCATACCGGCGTCGCGGGGCTGACGCTCGGCGGCGGGATCGGCTGGATCATGCGCAAGCACGGACTGTCGGTCGACCAGCTCGTCTCGGTGGATCTCGTGACGGCCGACGGCGAGTTCGTCAAGGCGAGCGCGGATGAGAACGCAGATCTCTTCTGGGGGCTGCGCGGCGGCGGCGGCAACTTCGGGATCGTCACGGAGTTCGAGTTCCGCTGCGTGCCTCTGGGGACGCAGGTGCTGGCCGGGCCAATCTTCTGGCCGATGGAGCAGTCAGGGGACGTGCTGCGCTTCTATCGCGACTGGGTCGCGGAGGCGCCTGACGAGTTGATGACGATCGTCGTCCACCGCAAGGCGCCCCCGCTGCCGATCGTCCCGGCGGAGCTGCACGGAAAGCCGGTCGTGATGGTCATCTGCTGCTGGGTCGGAGATCTGGAGGAGGGCGAGAGGTTCATCCGCCCGCTCCGGGAGTTCGGCTCTCCGGTCGCCGACGTTTGCCTGCCGAAGCCGTACCTGGCGCACCAGGCCATGCTCGACCCGAGCTTCGTGCCGGGCCGCTGGTACTACTTCAAGAGCTGCGACGTCGCCGAGCTGAGCGACGAGCTCATCGATATCACGGTCGAGCGCTCGCTGCAGATCGAGTCGCCGCTGACCTCGTTCCCGATCTGGCAGATGGGCGGAGCGGTCGGCCAGGTCGGCGACGATGAGACGGCGTTCAACGGGCGCACCGCCGGCTTCACCTACAACATCGGCGCGTGCACGGAGACGAGCGAGGGCTTCGACGAGGAACGCGATTGGGTGCGGAGCTTCTGGTCGGCTCTCGAGCCGTGGCACCAGGGCGTGTACATGAACTTCCTCGGCGACGAGGGGGCGGATCGGATCCGCCAGTCCTACGGGCCAGAGAAGTACGGCCGGCTGCAGACCCTGAAGCAGAAGTACGACCCGGACAACTTCTTCCGGATCAACCAGAACATCCCGCCCGGCTAGTCGCTGCCGCGACAGCCCGCGGCGGCGGTCATCGGGAGGACGAATCGCGCCGCGGCTCACGCGCACGACGCCTCACCAGTACGCCGCCCGCTGTGCCGAGCGCCGCGACTGCTCCGTACGCGAGCCCGAGATACCAACCAGGTACCTCAACCTCATTCACCGCAGCGATCCAAACACCGAATCCGGCGGGAGCGAGCAGCGCCCACCACCGGCCGACGGCGAGACCGACAACGAAGCCGACAACGAGAAGAATCAGGATCAGCACGTCGCCTTCGGTGTCGACGCCGCCGACGTAGCGCTTGAGCGAGCCGAATCGAACCTCTAGCGAAGGCCGCGCAAGAGCGCGAGCACGCTCGGCCAGGCGCGGGCGCGCAGCGCGGCGTCGGCCTGGCGCGTGCCACCGAGCACGCGCACCGCCACGTTCGGAAGACCGACGCCGACGAAGTGGCCGGCGTAGAGGCCCGTGAGCGACGTCGTCGCCAGACCCGAAGTCTTCCGCCGGTCGACGATCGCGGCGGCGTATGCGGCGGACGGCCAAAGCTCGTCCGAGACGCCCGAGACGAGGAGCACCGGACCGTCGATGCGCTCGACCGCAATCTCGGCAGCCGGGTTGCGGGGCCTGGTGTTGCCGAACTCATCGCTTGCGACGGTGGGCAACGGCTTTCCTCCGAGTGTCCACGCCGGGTGACGCCCGTTCGGCGACCGGTTCACGACAGAGCTGCCGACGTAGCTGACGACGCCCGCGACGTGCTTCGGGAACCTCGAGCCGACGAGCAGCGCCGCCTCGCCGCCGCGCGAGACGCCCAGGACGACGATCCGCTCGGGATCGACGCCCGGCTGCCTGCCGAGCCAGCGAAGTGCCGATTCGAAGTACTCGAGCGGAACGTCGGCAAGCTCCTGCGGCAGGCCCGGCTCACGGAAGTAGGCGAGAGCGAGCGTCGGGAAGCCGCGGGAGGCGAGCAGCTCCGCGCTTCCGCCGAACGGCGTCCCGCCCTCGCTGCCGCCGAGCCTGAGGACGGCCGGCCCCGCCGCGCCCGGGAGCGCGGCGTAGCGTCCGG
>JACCRW010000383.1 GCA_013813345.1 Actinomycetota bacterium | reverse complement strand
GCGTGCTTCCGCAGGCCGGCGCGCAGACCGGCGGCCGATGCGTCGGGGTCGAGCGGGAGCAGGATCAGCGTTCCGGCTCCTTTCGCGTTTGAGGCGTCGACCCCGGCCGAGGCGCAGATGAAGCCGTGACGCGTCTCCGAGATCAGGAGCGGCGGCCGGGAACGGACGATCCGCGCCGTCTCGTCGAGGATCACCTGAACGTGGCGCGGGTCGCGATCGCCCGCAAGCTCGATCGCCTCCGGCGAGGCGATCACATCGTTTAGCCGGACGATCCGCCCCTCGGCCTTGGAGACGACCTTCTGGGCAACGACGACGACGTCACCGTCCTCGAACCCGCCGGCTTGTTCGGCCGCTTCCGCAAGGCGGCCCGGAAGATCGTCGCCGGGCTCGATCTCCGGAATGCCCTGAAGCCCGAAGACGCGGTACTCGTGACTCACCGCTCGGGAAGGCCGGTGACGCGCAGCCCTGCGTGCGCCCTGTAGCGCTTGTTCACGTTCACGATCACCGCCGTCATCCCCTCGAGCGCGCGGGCGCTCACAAGCGGGCCGGCATCGATGGCGTTGCCCGAGACGAGGCGGGCGGCCAGCTCGAGCGCGACTGCCTTTGCCTCGGCATCGTCACCGCAGACGAGTGCGTCCTCGTCAGGAGGCTCGTCGGCGAGGCTCGCGGCGGCGAGCGAATGCAGACCGGCGACGACGGGGGCGTCGAGCTCGGCCTGGATCCGCTCGGCGATCGAGGTCGCTTCCGTCGTCGGCTTCACCCCGCCCGGCCCGAACCGAAGCTCGGCGCACACCGAGAGCACCGGAGTCGTCCCGATCGCTGCACGCAGCTCGCGCGCGGTCTCGACCGCAGCCTCCGACTTGACCGCCAGGAGGACGAGGTCGACGCCGCGAACGGCATCCTCGTTTGACGCGCCCTGGGCGCCGAGCGACGCGGCGGCCTCCTTTGCCCGCTCGGCATCCCGAGATCCGATCACGATCTCGATTCCGGCGGCGACGAGCTGCTTCGCGACCGCCTGGCCGAAGCTCCCGGTTCCACCCACGACGGCGACCTTCACGCAGCGGCCGCCAGGACGGTCTCGGCCAGCCGGCGCGACGCGGCGAGGTCCGTCATCAGCGTCTGGGTGACGACTGCGCGGATCGCTAGCGGGCCTGTCGGATCGGATTCGTCGACGACGAGGGCATCGATCAACCCTTCGTAGCAGGAGGCGACATGGCCGGCCGAGGTGCCGCCGGCGAGGCGGCCGAGCATCCGGTCGGCAGGCCCCTTCACGGCCCGGCCGCCGACGAGCGGGCTGACCGCGATGCAGGGGACACGTCGCGCGCTTAGCGCTTCACGAATCCCCTCGACCGCGAGAATCGGCCAGATGCTTACGTAGGGGTTGCTCGGCGCGATCACGATCGCGTCGGCGCCCTCGAGCGTCTCGAGCACACCGGGTGCGGGCGTCCACTCGCCCTCGAAGCGGACGCTGTCGACCTCGTCTTGGTGCCCACGCGCCACGAACCACTCCTGGAAGGGGAAGCTCCCGGCGGGCGTGTCGATCCAGGTGCGCTGGCGGTCGTCCGTCGCCGGCAGGAGGAGCGATTCGACCCCGGCCGCGGAGGCGAGCCGCGCGGTGACCGCGGAGAGAGGCTCGCCTGCTCGCAGCGCTTGCGTGCGCACGAGCTGCAGGCCGAGATCGCGGTCGCCGAGCCGGAACCAGTCCTCGCCGCCGAGCGCCGAGACGGTCTCGAGCGCGCGCCAGCTCTCGTCGGCTCGCCCCCAGCCGCGCTCCTCGTCGTTCAGCCCGGCGAGGGCGTAGAGGATACTGTCGAGGTCCGGCGAGACCGCCATTCCGAGCACCTCGAGGTCGTCGCCGACGTTGCCGATCACCGTCACGTCGGCCGGGTCGACGGCGGCGGTGAGACCACGCGCGAACCGCGCCCCGCCGACGCCGCCGGAGAGCAGGGCGACCTTCACAGCGCTTTCAGGACTCCAAGGGCCGCCTGGGTTCTCGGCCCGACCCGGAGGGCCAGTCGCTCGAGGTCGGCGCGGGTGTCGACGTCGTCGACGAGGTTCGGGATCGCCGCGGTCGACGTCTCGTAGCGGAGCGAGACGGCGTGGTCGCGGAAGCGGGCGGCGCTGCCGGCACCGTAGAGCGGGGCGAAGAGCTTCGGCCGCGGCAGGGCGAGCGCGTTCGTCGTTCCGTCGCCGGCCTCGACGAGACCGAACGCGCCAAGCTCCGCCACGCCGGCGAGCGTACGGACGTCGCGCGGAACGACGCACGGCAGATCGGCGTTCACGACGAGCGCCGGCTCGTCGGGCAGGCCGGCA
>JACCRW010000344.1 GCA_013813345.1 Actinomycetota bacterium | reverse complement strand
GGCGGAAGAGCTGCCTCTTCTGCAAGGACAAGGTCGAAGAGGTCGACTACAAGAACGTGAACCAGCTCCGGCGCTACATCTCGGAGAAGGGCAAGATCCGCAACCGGCGGATCAGCGGCGCCTGCCGACGGCACCAGCGGCAGGTCGCGGTCGCAGTCAAGCGGGCCCGCGAGATGGCGCTCCTCCCGTACGTGGAGGCCAAGTAGCGATGGAGGTGATCCTGCTCAAGGACGTCGAGAAGGTCGGGCTCCGCGGCGAGGTCGTCAACGTCGCCCGCGGCTACGCTCGAAACTTCCTGCTCCCGCGCAAGCTCGCTGAGCTGGCGAGCGCGGGTCGCGTCGCGGAGCTGAAGAAGATCGACGAGAACCGCGCGCGGCACGAGGCTCGCAGCGTCGATCAGGCCCAGGAGATCGCGGAGCTCTTGAACAAGACCGTGCTCCGGTTCGACGTCAGGTCAGGCCCGACCGGGGCGCTCTTCGGCTCGGTCACGACGACCGACATCGCCGACGAGCTCTGGCGCACGCGCAAGGTCCGGGTCGACCGGAAGAAGATCGACACCGACGCCCTGAAGCGGATCGGCCGCTACGCGATCCCGATCCAGGTCTTTGAGGGCGTCACGGTCGAGGTCAAGACCCTCGTCGTCCCCGAGGGCGGCGAGCTGCCGCCGGACGAGGAGCTGGCCGCGATGGAGGCCGCCGAGGCGGCTCGGGTCGCCGAGGAGCAGGCGGCCGCCCAGGCTGCGAGCGGTCAGGCGGAGAGCGCCGCCGCGGCCGCGGCGGTCGAGTACCTCGACGAGGAGACGCCGGCGCAGACGCCCGCGGAGGCCGCAGAGGCTGCGGAGTTCGAGCTGCCCCGAGCCGAGTCGGAGCCCGGCGCGGAGCTCGATCCCGGCGCCGACGCAGCGCAGCAGTAGGTCTTTCCCCAGCGTGCTCCACGGTCTGTGGAGCACGCTGGGAACTTTCCGCTGCTTCCGGCACAAACGGACCTGTCGCCTGGGGACGGTCCTGCCGAGGAACGTCCGAGCCGCTGGGGAGAATGGAGAGAACATGCGTTCCTTTCCCCTGCAAACGGCCGCCGTGTTCGCCACCGGGCAGCTGTGGATCCCCAGCCGTTGACGGCACGGCGCCGGCCAGCTTGATTGTCGACTGACATGGCTCACGTCGCCGCCGCCATCACACCCTTGGCGCCCTCCGCGGCCACGACCCCGCACGTCCCGCCCCAGAACCTCGAGGCGGAGGAGTCCGTTCTCGGCGCGATGCTGATCTCACCGGGGGCGATCGGCACGGTCACCGAGATCCTCTCGGCCGGCGACTTCTATCGCGAGAGCCACGGCACGGTCTTCCGCACCTGCCTCTCGCTCTACCAGCAGGGCGAGCCGGTCGATGCGATCACGCTCGTCGACGCGCTCGAGGAGGCCGGCGAGCTCGAGGCCGTCGGCGGCAAGGCGAGGATCCACGAGCTCGCCGCCCTCGTCCCGGCGACGGCGAACGCGGGTCACTACGCGCGGATCGTCCGCGAGATGGCGACCCTGCGCGGGCTCGTTCGGGCCGGGGCCGAGATCGCCCGCCTCGGCCAGGACCGCCCGGGCGACACGACCGATCTCGTCGACCGTGCCGAGCAGATCGTCTTCGACCTCGCTCAGCAGCGCGTCACCGGGGATTTCAGTCATATCGAGGGGCTGCTGAAGGAGAGCTTCGAGCGGATCATGCACCTCTACGAGGCCGGCGCCGACGTGACCGGGATCCCGACCGGCTTCAAGGAGCTCGACAAGCTCACCTCGGGATTCCAGCGCGGCAACCTGATCATCATCGCGGCGCGCCCTTCGATGGGGAAGTCGGCGCTCGCGCTCAACATGGCGCAGAACCTCGCGGTGCGGCACGAGCTTCCCGTCGCGCTCTTCACGCTCGAGATGTCGAAGAGCGAGGTGACCCAGCGGATGATGTGCGCCGAGGCGCGCGTCGAGTCGCAGAGCCTCCGCACAGGGAAGCTGAAGCCCGACGACTGGCCGCGGCTGACGGCGGCCTGCGACAAGCTGATGAAGGCGCCGATCTGGGTCGACGACACCGCCTCGATCACGATGATGGAGATCCGCTCCAAGGCCCGCCGGCTGAAGATGCGCGAGCCGAACCTCGGCCTGATCATCGTCGACTACCTCCAGCTCATGACCTCGGGCGGCCAGGCCGAGAACCGGGTCCAGGAGGTCTCGCAGATCTCGCGCTCGCTGAAGATTCTGGCCCGCGACCTCGACGTGCCGATCCTCGCGCTCTCCCAGCTCTCGCGCGCCGTCGAGCAGCGCCACGACAAGCGCCCGATCCTCTCCGACCTGCGCGAGTCGGGTTCGATCGAGCAGGACGCCGACGTCGTCGGGTTCGTCTACCGCGACGAGTACTACAACGGCGACGAGTCGGACTCGCAGGGAATCGCGGAGCTGATCATCGCCAAGCACCGGAACGGGCCGACCGACATGGTCAAGCTCTCGTTCCTGAAGCGCTACGCCAAGTTCTCGGACCTGGCAGCAGCCTGAGAGGACACCGAGCCGGGGGACTGGAGGTAGGGAGCACGATGGTCGACCAGACGATCTGGCTGGCGCCGAAGGCGATCTCGTTCACCGCCGTCTGTGCCGCGTGCGCCGATGAGCACGGCTTCCTCGCCGCTCGCGTAGAGGGCCGGCTCGAGCTCGCCCGGATGCACACCTCGACGACCTGCAGTCGCGGCCACGCCATTCGGATCGAACGCGCGAACCACGAGCCGATCGGCGTGCTGTCCGCGCTGTCGGCCTCGTAGATCCGTGAGAATCGCCGCGTGCCGCTTGTCTCGATGCGCCAACTCCTCGACGAGGCCGCCGCCGGCGGCTACGGCGTTGGCGCGTTCAACGTCAACAACATGGAGCAGATCCAGGCCGTCTTCGAGGCGGCGGCGGAAACTCGCTCGCCTGTGATCGTGCAGGCCTCGAAGGGTGCGCGCGAGTACACGAACGACCGCTTCCTGATTCATCTGATGCAGGCAGCCTGCGAGGTTTATCCGGACGTGCCGGTCGCACTGCACCAGGATCACGGCAACTCACCGGAGACTTGCTTCTCGGCGATCGAGCAGGGCTTCACCAGCGTGATGATGGACGGCTCTTTTGCTCGAGGACGGGAAGACTCCTTCGGACTTCGAGTACAACGTCGCGGTCACGCGCGAGGTCGTCGAGCGGGCGCGCGCGCTGGGGGTCACGGTCGAGGGCGAGCTCGGGACGCTCGGCGGGATCGAGGACGGCCACGGCTCCGGCGAGGTGCACTTGACCGACCCGGACGAGGCGGTGGAGTTCGTCGAGCGGACGGGTATCGACGCGCTCGCCGTCGCGATCGGGACGAGTCACGGCGCCTACAAGTTCGCGAGCCCGCCCACGGGAGCGGTGCTCGCGATGAGCTTGATCCGGGAGATCCACGAGAAGCTCCCCACCACGCACCTGGTCATGCACGGCTCATCGTCGGTGCCGAGATCGCTCGTCGACGAGATCAACGCGCATAGCGGCGACATCCGGCCGACGTGGGGCGTGCCCGTCGAGGAGATCCAGCTCGGGATCCGGCACGGGGTGCGCAAGATCAACGTCGACACCGACGCGCGGCTCGCGATGATCGGCGCGATCCGCAAGGTGCTCGCGGAGCGCAGGGACGAGTACGACCCGCGCGCCTATCTGAAGCCGGCGCGAGCCGCGATGAAGGCCGTCTACGCGGAGCGGATGACGCAGTTTGGCCAGGCCGGCCATGCTGGCGACTACGAGCCGAAGCCGCTCTCCGCGTTGCGTGCCTTCTACGCGGCCGAGAGCAGATCGGCCTCTTAGAGCCTCAAACACAATGAAGCTCTGTGCCGCCGGGGGTGCGTTGGGCGGCGCGATGCGGCGTCCTCAGTCGCGTCGATATGCCCGCATATCGACGCTCCCTGCGTCCTTGCCCCGCACCACCCAGCGCACCCCGCCGACGAGGCGTCATTGCGTTAGAGGCTCATAGCGCAACCGATGCGGACTTGTCAGGCTCCGCCGCGAGCGCAGCGCGAAGCCCTGTGAACAAAGAGCTGCTGAATTGTTGCAACTCGGACGTGGCCGAAAAGGACGCGTCCAGGACAGTCCCCAGACGTGCCTCGAAGGGACACGTCCCGCAAGGAGGGTGGTGTCCTGGCCACGGACGCTCGCGCGCGGCTCCGTCCTGACTCGCGTGCAACACTCCTCACGTGCCCGCGAAGGTCGTAGTCGGGGCGCAGTGGGGCGACGAGGGCAAGGGCAAGATCGTCGACCTGCTCGCCCAGGAGTCCGACGTCGTCTGCCGCTACCAGGGCGGGCCGAATGCCGGCCACACCGTGATCGTCGACGGGGAGACGTTCAAGTTCCGGCAGCTCCCGTCGGGGATCGTCTCCGGGAAGCCGAGCGTGCTCGGGAACGGCTGCGTCGTCGACCCCGAGGTGCTGCTCGCGGAGATGGACGACCTCGAGGAGCGCGGGCTCTCGACCGAGCCGCTGAAGGTCTCCGGGAACGCACACCTGATCATGCCGTGGCACATCGCGCTCGACGGCGCCAGCGAGAAGCGGCTCGGCAAGCTCCAGATCGGGACGACCCGGCGCGGAATCGGCCCGGCCTACGCCGATAAAGCCGCCCGGATCGGGATCCGCGTCCAGGACCTGCTCGACCAGAAGATCCTCCGCCAGAAGATCGAGACCGCGCTCGCCGAGAAGAACACCTGGCTGACCCGGATCTACGGGATGGAGCCCTTCGAGCTCGAGGACGTGGCGGGTCGCTACGAGGAGTTCGCGCGGCGGCTGCGGCCGTTCGTCGCCGACACCTCGCTGCTCGTTGACCGGGCATTGCGCGACGGCAAGCGCGTGCTTCTCGAGGGCGCCCAGGGAACGCTCCTCGATCTCGACCACGGCACGTATCCCTTCGTCACCTCGTCGAACCCGGTAGCCGGCGCTGCCTGTACGGGTATCGGTATCGGGCCGACGCGGATAGACGAGGTGCTCGGAGTCGCCAAGGCCTACGTGACGCGGGTCGGCGAGGGGCCCTTCCCGAGCGAGATGGACGAGGGCGTCGGTGGTCGCGTGCGCGAGCTCGGGCAGGAGTACGGCACCGTCACCGGCCGCTCGCGCCGGCCCGGGTGGCTCGACCTGGTCGCGCTGCGCTACGCCGTGCGCCTGAACGGGATCACCTCGCTCGCGCTGACGAAGCTCGACGTCCTCTCCGACTTCGACGAGCTGCAGGTCTGTGTCGGCTACCGGCTCCCGGACGGGACAGAGACCGCCGACTTCCCCGCCCACCAGAGCGACTTCCACCACTGCGAGCCCGTCTTCGAGAGGGTGGCCGGCTGGGGTGAGCGGCTCGACGACTGCTCGAGCGTCGCCGATCTCCCGGCGGCGGCGCGCGCCTACGTCGAGCTGGTCGAGCGCGAGCTCGATGTCACGGTCGACCTCGTCGGCACCGGCGCCGCGCGCGAGCAGGTGCTCGCCCGCTGAATCTGGACTCGTTGAGAGCCCTGCTCTCGACGTGATCGGCCGCGCTGCAACGCGCTGGAGGCAGAAGGACTGAGCTTGTGTTGGAACAACACAAGCCGTTCGTGAGCCGCGCGGTTGCGCGGGCGCAGCGAGGCTTGTGTTGTAGAAACACAAGCCGAGGACGGAGCAGCCCGACCGCCGGACTCGTCGTCTTGGCAGGCGACGATCAGCCTGGGCGGGTGGCGCGCAGCGTCTCGTAGACCGCGCGGAGGTTCTCGATCGCGGCGCCGATGTCGCCGGGATCGACGTCCTCTCCGGCTTCGATCCGGGTTGCGGTCTGACGAGCTGCAGCGTAGGCGCTGAGGATCTCGTCGGGCTCGCCGGGCGTCGAGTCGGGATCGAGGTCGCTCTCGCGCAGCGTCTGCGCGACGAAGTCGCATGCCTCGGGCAGCGTTCCTCCCGGATCGTCCTCGAACAGCGGCTCGAGCTCCTGCCAGCGGGTCTCCCACTCGTGCAGCTCGAGGCCTGGCTCGTTCTGGCTCACGCGTCACGTCATGCGCCCGCGCCGCAAGTGCGAAACACCGATCGGCGTCCAGGCGCCGGAGTAGACTCGGCCGCCGTGAGAGTGCCGGGTGTGAGAGTCCTGATTGCCGGGTCGGGCGGCCGCGAGCATGCGCTCGCGTGGAAGCTCGCCCAGGCGGCGGGCGTCGAGTCGATCCATGCCGCGCCTGGGAATCCGGGGATCGCCGAGATTGGTCTCTGCCATCCGGTTCGAGCCGAGGACGGAGAGAGCCTGCTCGCCCTTGCTCGCGAGCTCGGCGTCGAGCTCGTCGTGATCGGCCCGGAGGGGCCGCTCGTCGCGGGCGTAGCGGACGAGCTGCGGCACGCGGGGATCGCCGTCTTCGGACCGAGCCGGGCTGCGGCGCGGATCGAGGGCTCGAAGACCTTCGCCAAGGAGGTGCTCGCCGCGGCTGGTGTACCGGCTGCGGCGAAGCTTGCGGTGGCGCGCGCTCCCTGCGTCGTCAAGGTCGACGGTCTTGCGGCGGGAAAAGGCGTCTTCGTGTGTCGGACGGCGGCGGAGGTCGACGCCGCGCTTGTCGCTGGCGCGGTGTTCGAGGGGCCGCTCGTGCTCGAGGAGCTCTTGGAGGGCGAGGAGGTCTCCGTCTTCGGTCTCTGCGACGGGCGCACCGTGATCCCGCTCGCGCCGGCGCAGGATTTCAAGCGCCTGGGCGACGGCGATACCGGCCCGAACACCGGTGGGATGGGCTCGTACTCGCCCGTGTCGGGGCTTGGCGCCGCGCAGGTCGAGGAGCTGATCGAACTCGTACACCGGCCGGTCGTGGAGGAGCTCGCACGCCGCGGAACCCCGTTTGTGGGAGTGCTCTTCGCCGGGCTGATGCTGACAGACGCGGGCCCCAAGGTGCTCGAGTTCAACTGCCGTTTCGGCGATCCCGAGACGCAGTCGATCCTGCCGCGGCTCGGCGGCGACTTCGTCGGGGCACTCCGGGCTGCGGCGAGCGGCGACCTCGCGGGAGTCGAGCTCTCGATCGATCCGGCCGCGGCCGTCACGGTCGTGCTGGCCGCGAAGGACTACCCCTCGAGCCCAGACCACGGTTCTGAGATCACCGGCATCGCCGAGGCCGAGGAGCTGGGCGCGCTCGTCTTCCACGCCGGCACTGCCCGGTACGGAGATCGGCTCGTCACGAACGGCGGCCGGATCCTGAACGTGACCGCGACGGGGGAGACTGTTGCGGCCGCGCGAGAGCGCGCGTACTTGGCCTGCGAACGGATCTCGTTCTCCGGCGCACGGTTCCGGCGCGACATCGCGCTCGCGGCCGTGTGCGAACCGGGGCCGCCGGAGGGCGTCGTACACTCCGAATCGTGATCGCCCGCTACTCCCGCCCGGCCATGGCCCGGATCTGGTCGGACGAGGCGAAGCTCGCACGCTGGCTCGAGGTCGAGCTGGCGGCGCTCGACGGCTGGGCCGAACACGGTGCCGTTCCGCGGGATGTCGTCCACGCGATCCGCGCTGCCGCCGTGCCTCCATCGGCCGCGCGGGTCGCGGAGATCGAGGCCGAGACGCACCATGACGTGGCCGCGTTCGTCGACGCAGTCGCCGAGGAGCTCGGCGAGGAAGGCCGCTTCTTCCACTACGGGCTCACCTCCTCCGACGTCGTCGACACCGCGCTCGCGCTGCAGATCGGTGAGGCGGGTGCGCTGATTCTCACCGGGGTCGAGCGGACGCTCGTCGCCGTCGTCGAGCGGGCCGAGGAGCATCGGGAAACGCTGACGATCGGCCGAACGCACGGCATCCACGCAGAGCCGACGACCTTCGGGCTGAAGCTCGCCGGCTGGGCGTTCGCGCTCGAGCGCGATCGGGTGCGGGTCGCCCGGGCGCTCGAGGGGATGCGGGTGGGCAAGCTCTCCGGCGCGGTCGGGACGTATTCGGCGACCGATCCGGCGGTCGAGCGGATCGCCTGCGAGCGGCTCGGGCTCGAGCCGGCTCCGAGCTCGACCCAGATCCTCCAGCGCGACCGGCACGCCGAGGTCCTGAGTGCCCTCGCGCTGCTCGCGGCCTCGCTGGAAAGATTCGCGTTGGAGATCCGCCATCTGGCGCGCACCGAGGTGCGCGAGGTCGAGGAGCCGTTCGGACGCGGCCAGAAGGGCTCGTCTGCGATGCCGCACAAGCGCAATCCGATCGTCGCCGAGCGGATCTGCGGGCTCGCGCGGGTCGTTCGCGGTCACGCCGTGGTCGGGCTCGAGAACGTCGCCCTCTGGCACGAGCGCGACATCTCGCATTCGTCCGCCGAGCGGATCGTCGTCCCCGACGCCTTCCTTGCCGTCGACTACATGCTGGATCGCTTTGCCTGGCTCGTGGAGGGACTCGTCGTCAGCTCCGAGCGGATGCGGGAGAATGTCGATGCGAGTCACGGCCTCTACTTCAGCCAGCGGCTCCTGCTCGCGCTCGTCGAGTCGGGTCTCGGGCGCGACGAGGGCTACAGGCTCGTGCAGCGGCACGCGCTGCGGGCGTGGGACGAAGGGCTCGACTTCCCGGCGCTCGTCCGCGCCGACGGGGAGCTTGCGGGTCGACTGGAGCTGGATCGCGTCTTCGACGTCGGTGCGTTCACTCGACACGTGGACGTGGTCTTCGAGCGGCTACGGTCGCTCGTTGCCGAGCGGGAGCCCGCGCATGTCTGAGGTCGGCCTCCATCTGGGCAGCGGCAAGGTGCGCGAGCTCTATGCGCTCGACGACGAGCGCCTGCTCCTGACCGCCTCGGACCGGATCTCCACCTTCGACGTGATCCTGCCGACCGAGATCCCCGACAAGGGTCGGGTGCTCACCGGCCTCTCGGCCTTCTGGTTCGCGCGCACGAGCGAGCTCGTCCCGAATCACCTGCTCGCACTGCGCGAGGACGGCCGTTCGCTCGAATGTCGGCGCCTCGAGATGCTCCCGATCGAGGTCGTCGTGCGCGGCTACCTCGCCGGCTCCGGCTGGAAGGACTACGTCGCCACTGGTTCCGTGTGTGGCCACGCGCTGCCCGCCGGACTGTGCGAGTCCGACCGACTGCCCCTAGCGCTCGTCACGCCCGCGACGAAGGCGGAGAGCGGGCACGACGAGAACATCGACGCCGCGGCGGCCGCAGCGCTCGTCGGCGCCGACCTCTATGCCGAGGTCGAGCGAATCGCGCTCGCGCTCTACCGCTTTGCCGCAGCGCACGCGGAGAGGCGCGGGATCATCGTCGCGGACACGAAGCTCGAACTCGGGCTCGATGCCGACGGCACCCTCGTGCTCGGCGACGAGGTCCTTACACCCGACTCCTCTCGCTTCTGGTCCGCGTCCGAGTACGTGCCCGGCGGCCCTCAGCCGTCGTTCGACAAGCAGTACGCGCGCGACTACTGCGAGAGCCTCGGTTGGGACAAGCTCGATCCAGGCCCGGAGCTTCCCGCGGTCGTCGTCGTCGGCACTCGCACGCGCTACGTCGAGGCATTCGAGTTGTTGACGGGGATCGCGTTCGCGGACTACCTCGCCGACCCGCAGGTCGTGCTGCGATGAAGGTCACCGTCTTCGTCCGGCCGAAGGCAGGCATCCTCGACCCTCAGGGCGAGGCCGTCGGAGGATCGCTGCGAACGCTCGGCTTCGCGGTCGGTGGCGCTCGAGTCGGCCGGCTCGTCGACCTCGAGGTGGACGCGACGACTGCAGACGAGGCTCGTTTCCAGGTCGAGCAGATGTGCGAGCAACTGCTTGCAAACCCCCTGATCGAGAGCTTCGAGATCGAGATCGAGCGCGAGGCGGCGGCTTGAACATTCGCCCGAAGGTCGCGGTTCTCGTCTTTCCGGGCTCGAACGACGACCGCGACGCGGTCTGGGCGCTCGGAGCTCTCGGTGCCGACGCGAAGCTCGTCTGGCACGCCGACGAGGGGCTTCCGCGCGACACGGGCGCGGTCGTTCTGCCAGGCGGCTTCTCCTACGGCGATTATCTTCGCTGTGGCGCGATTGCCCGCTCGGCCTCGATCATGGGCGCGGTGCACGCGTTTGCCGCGACCGGCGGCCCCGTGCTCGGGATCTGCAACGGCTTCCAGATCCTCTGCGAGGCCGGGCTGCTCCCGGGCGTCCTGCGCCGAAACCGCGATCTGAACTTCGTCTGCCGCGACGTCGCGATCCGCGTCGAGCGAGGGGACTCGCTCCTGACCCACCGCTGCGAGCCCGGCCAGATGTTGACGATCCCCGTGAAGCACGGCGAGGGCTCGTGGTATGCCGACGAGGAGCTGTACGCCGAGCTGGAGGCGGCGGGCCAGCTCGTCCTTCGCTACGCGGAGGACTGCAACGGCTCGGTCGGCGATGTGGCCGGCGTCTGCGACGAGGCGCGCAACGTCTTCGGACTGATGCCGCATCCCGAGCACGCCGTCGACCCGCTGCTCGGCTCGGGCGACGGGGCGCTGCTTCTTGCCGCACTCGTCGACGCCGCGCGCAACCGCGTTCTCGCGGGCTCCGCCTCGTCGTAGCGGCCTCATAGCCGCAGCGTCTCCCGCAGGCCAGGGTGCTTCTCGAGCAGAACGCGCAGGCGCTCGAGGTCGCGAGCCCTGAGCGTCACCGGGCCTCGCCGCGCCGTCCCGTCGGTTGCGTAGGCGAAGCGGACGAGGCGCTCGCCCTTCTTCGTCTCGAGGAGCTGGACGAGCGAGGAGAAGCGCTTCTCGCCCGCCTGCTGCGGCAGCCGTAGCTCCTCGAGGAGGATCGCCGAGCCCCACGGCGTACTGGCGGTGGCGTTTCGCGGCTTGGTGTTCGCGCTCATGAGGAAACCGTACGGCCGCAACTGTCACAGGTGTGTGACGGGTCCGTGCCGAAACCGTCACGACCTTTCCACCGTTCTCTCCCTATGCCACGAGCGATCTGGTCTGGCTCGATCTCCTTCGGCCTCGCCAACGTCCCGGTGCGGATGTTCAGCGCGATCGACGAGAACGATCTCCGCTTCCACCTGATCCACGAGCCCGACAGCAGCAGGATCGGCTACCAGAAGATCTGCAAGACCGAGGAGAAGCCGGTTCCGGACGACGAGATCGTCAAGGGATTCGAGTTCGAGAAGGACGAGTACGTCGTCCTCAGCGACGAGGACTTCGAGGCGGCGCGTACCGAGGGCGTGAGGACGATCGAGATCTCCGATTTCGTTCCCTACGAGGAGATCGACCCGATCTACTTCGAGCGCACCTACTACCTCGGCCCCCAAGAGGGCGGCGAAAAGGTCTATGCGCTCCTGCGAAACGCGATGGAGAAGGCCGGTCTTGCCGCGATCGCGAAGTACGTGATGCGCGACCGGCAGAGCCTCGGCTGCCTTCGCGTCCGCGAAGGCACGCTGACGCTCGAGAAGATGTTCTTCCACGACGAGCTGCGCCCGCTCGACGAGATCGCGCCCAAGGGGATCAGGATCGCGAAGGGCGAGCTCGAGATGGCGACGGCGTTGATCGAGCAGTTCACCGGCCCGTTCGAGCCCGAGCGCTACGAGGACACCTACCGCGAGGCGCTCTGCAAGGTGATCAAGGCGAAGCGAAAGGGCAAGACGATCACTGCGCCGGAGCCGGAGGCCGAGGAGGAACCGGCCGACCTGCTCGCGGCGCTCAAGGCATCCGTCGAGGCCGCGAAGCAGACGAAGGGCTCGACGAGGCCGAAGCGCTCGGGAGCCGGCAAGTCTGGCGCGCGCAAGCCTCCGGCTCGCAAGCGCAAGGCGACGAAGCGCTAGATCCCGTGACCAGACCCGGAGATGGGCAGCGTTGGGTGCGATTGCTCTCTCGGCCACGGCGCTGGCCGGCGCCGTCACCGCGTACGGCTACTACGGGCTCGACTGGGGATGCGCCGAGCAACGGCTGCTGACGAGAGACGAGACGGTGAGCGCATTTGCGGCAGGAGACCTCGAGCTTCGTCGGGCTCGGGCGTCGTTCCCGCTTCCGGCGGCGCAGGTGTATCGACACGAGCTGCGAGCAGCCACCCTCGTCGTGATCGTCTGCGATTGGATGTGCAAGCTCCCGACGTTGACAGCGCGCGAGCTCGATAGCCTCTTCGACGAGCCACACCGCCTACGCCGCGGCTTCGGGTTACCGAACGCGTTCGTCTGGGTGGCCGACTCCGATCGTCGTGCGGGCAGGTCGCTGGCCGCGCGGACCGGGCGAATCGTCGACGATCTTCTCCCGCAGCCCACCGACCGCTGCTACGTCGCGTAGACCTCGACGAGCCGGAAGCGCTCGGCCACGAACTCCGTCTCGTCTGTGACGTCCCACTCCGAATCGCCCAGATACGCCCTGATCTCGTCGGCGTACGAGCCCCAGAAGCGGTCGTGCGCGGCACGCCAGTCGGCGACCGACTCGAAGCCCTCCCCCTCGTCCCGGGCAAACTGGAGGTCGCAGTCGTCGACCCGGAGCACGCGCACGTCCGTCGTCTCGATCACCGCCACGCCGCGGTCCTCGTTGTCGAGCACGAGGAATCGCTCGCCGATCCGAGGTAGCTCGTCGCCCTCGCGCTCGTAGTCGACGAGCAGACCCGCGGTGGCGGTCTTCTCGCCGCGCAGGACCGCTGCGACGAGCGTCGCCCGAAGCGGCGTTCCCGCGAAGCCGAACTCGATCGGGCGCATCCGCGCAGCGTACGCCCACCGCGCCCGATGAGTTCTCGCCGGCTCGGGCGTTTACAGGTGAGACACGACGGCAACCGACGACAACCGCGAAGGAGGACGAGTCATGCAAGAGATCACTCCATGCCTGTGGTTCGACACCGAAGGGGAGCAAGCGGCCGAGTTCTACACCTCCGTGTTCCCGAACTCGAGGATCCTGGAGGTCGCCCGCTACGGCTGGGCCGGGCCGCGGCCCGAAGGAATGGTGATGACCGTGAGCTTCGAGCTGGACGAAAGGAAGTTCGTGGCCCTGAACGGCGGCCCCGAGTTCACGTTCAGCGAAGCTCTCTCGTTCCAGGTGAGCTGCCAGACCCAGACAGAGATCGATGCCTTCTGGAGCAAGCTCTCCGAAGGTGGCGAGAAGGGCCCTGCGGCTGGGTCAAGGACAAGTTCGGGGTGTCGTGGCAGATCGAGCCGACCGTCCTGTCCGAGCTGCTCGCCGATCCGGATCGGGAGAAGTCGCAGCGGGTGATGCAGGCGATGCTGGGGATGAGGAAGATCGAGATCGATGGGCTCGAGCGCGCCGCGGCGCAGGCGTAGGGCTCGGATCACGGCGTCGGCCGGCGGTGCGCCTCCGAGCGCCGCCGCCGGCCGAAGCGTCCGCTCAACCGGCCGGCGCCGGCGCCGCCTCGTCGTTCTGCCAGAGCCCGAAGTCGTTTCCGTGCGGGTCCTTGCAGATCGCGAACCAGCCCATATTCGGCACCGGCATCGGCTCGCCGGCCTCGCCGCCGAGCTCCTGCACTCGCGCCGCGCCGGCCTTGATCTCCTCGACGTCGAAGTAGACGCGGGCGCCGCGCTTGCCGGGCTCCATGTTCGTGATCGCCGCGCCGCTCTGGTCGTCGATCTGCGTCATGTGGTACTCGGACATGCCCGGGTAGGACTCGAACTGCCACCCGAAGAGCGAGCCCCAGAACTCGCGTGACTGCTCGGTGTCGTCCGCCGGGATCTCGAACTGCACGATCTTGCCGGGCATCGAACCTCCTCGTCTCGTCGTTTCGGCGGAAGCATTCGCGCCACCGCCGTCAGTCGGT
>JACCRW010000343.1 GCA_013813345.1 Actinomycetota bacterium | reverse complement strand
TCCTCGTCGGCGCGGCGATCGTCGGCCTCTTCACCGTCGTGCTCGTCTCGACGATCGAGCGCACGGGACTCGTACGCGAGGACGCCGCGATCGGGCTCGTCTTCCCGGCGCTCTTCTCGATCGGCGTGATCCTGATCTCGCGGTACGCGGACGGCGTCCACCTCGACATCGACGCGGTCCTGCTCGGCGAGCTCGCGTTCGCGCCGTTCGACCGGCTCGTCTTCTGGGGCTGGGACTTCGGGCCCGTCTCGCTCGTCGTGATGAGCGTGATCCTCGCGCTCAACGTGGCGGCGATCGCGGTCTTCTGGAAGGAGCTGAAGCTCTCGACCTTCGACCCCGCGCTCGCCGTGGCACTCGGGTTCACGCCTGCGCTCGTCCAGTACGGGCTGATGAGTCTCGTCTCGCTGACCGCGGTCGGCGCCTTCGACGCGGTGGGCTCGATCCTCGTCGTCGCGCTGATGATCGCGCCCCCGGCGACGGCCTATCTCCTCACCGACAGCCTGCCGAGGCTGCTCGCCCTGGCCGCGGCGATCGGGGCCGCGAGCGGGATCGCCGGCTACTGGCTCGCGTATGTGCTCGACGCCTCGATCGCCGGCTCGATGGCGTCGATGACGGGTGTCTTCTTCGTCCTCGGTTGGCTGCTCGCGCCCGAGCGCGGGCTCGTTGCGGCCGCTCGCCGCCGGGCGCGGCAGCGGCTCGAGTTCGCTCAGACGATGCTCGCGATCCATCTCGCTAACCACGAGGGCCGGCCCGAGGCCGAGGTCGAGAGCCGGGTCGAGCACCTGCATGGGCACCTGCGCTGGGAGGCGGACTTCGCCGAGCGGATCGTCCTCGGCGCCGAGCGTCGAGGGCTCGTCGTGGAGCGGATCGGCTCGCTCGAGCTGACGGATGCGGGTCGGACGCTCGCCGCCGAGGCGGTTTCGCGCTAGAAAGTTAGACACGACTAACAATCGCGGGTAGGATTTAGCCGTGCCTAAATTCACTCGCAGCCGACTGCTCGCCGGCGCCGCGCCGCTCGTCGCCGCGCCGATCCTCGGGAAGCTCGCGCTCGACGGCGATGCGAACGCGGCCGAGCGTCAGCTCCAGGGGCACGTCGACAACCATCGCTCGCTCGGACATGCCGCGATGATCGGCGAGAACGCGCCTGCCGTCGGCGGGCCGAACGATCTCGACGCCCTGCTCTACCCGCCGCCGCCGCTGCCGCACCAGCCGGGCCGCGTCCGCGAGTACACGCTGCGCGCGATCGACAAGGACGTCGAAATCGCGCCGGGCATTTTCTTCCCCGCCTGGACGTACAACGGCACGATCCCCGGGCCCGTCATCCGCGCGACCGAGGACGACATCCTGCGGGTGCGGTTCGTCAACCAGGGCTCCCATCCCCACACGATCCACTTCCACGGGATCCACCCAGCGAACATGGACGGCGTCTTCGAGATCGTCCCGTCGGGCGGCGAGTTCACTTACGAGTTCCCCGCTCGGCCAGCTGGGATGCAGCTCTACCACTGCCACTCGACGCCGCTCAAGAAGCACATCCACAAGGGCCTCTACGGCGCCTTCATCATCGATCCGAAGGAGCCGCGCGCGCCCGCGCAGGAGCTCGTGATGGTGATGAACGGCTACGACACCGACGCGGATGGCGGGAACAACTTCTACACCGTCAACGGACGCACTTTCTACTACGCGAAGTACCCGATCCTCGTCAAGCGCTCGCAGACCGTTCGGATCTATCTGGCGAACCTGACCGAGTTCGACCTCCTGAACACGTTCCATCTCCACGGCGAGTTCTTCCGCTACTACCCGACCGGCTCGACCGATTTCTTTGAGTACACGGACACGGTCAGCCAGGTCCAGGGACAGCGCGGCGTGATCGAGATCGACTTCCACAACCTCGGCATGTTCATGTTCCACGCCCACGTCTCCGAGTTCACCGAGCTCGGCTGGATGGGCTTCTTCAACGTGGTCGACTAGGGGGCTGTCCGGGAAGTGGTCACGGTGGATGACAGGCGACACGTGGTGCGAGGCAAGGACGCAGGGAGCGCCGATATGCAGGCATATCGGCGCGACCGAGGACGCCGCATCGCGCTGCGTGGCGTCTGTCAGGCGCCCTGGTTCACTTTCCGGACAGGCCCCTAATGGAGGCGCGCGCGGCGAAAGGCCGCGGCGACCTGAGCTGGCGCTTGTGGGCGCTCCTCCCGATCGTGCTGCTCGCGATCGCGGTCGGCGCGTTCGTCACCGCCGGCTCGTCCCTCGTCGACCTGATCGGGCAGAACCCGCCGCAGGCCGACGAGTTCGACGTCCGCCGGGTCCAGTTCGAGCCGGGCGAAATCCGTGTCCGCGTGACGAATCCGCAGACGGATGATCTCTCGATCGCCTCGGTGACCGTCGACGACGCGATCGTCCCGTTCGAGGTCGACGGCTCGGCAACGCTCGGCCGCCTCCGGTCCAGCACGATCGTGATCCCCTACGAATGGGTCGCGGACGACCCCATCACCGTCGGCGTCACGAGCTCGACCGGGATCGAGACGATCGAGGAGATTCCGGCCGCGGTCGAGACACCCGGCCTGACGGGCTCCTCCGTCCTCGGCTACGCGATCATCGGCTTCTTGGTGGGGGTGCTTCCGGTCGGGCTCGGGCTGCTCTGGTTGCCGTCGCTGCGACGGGTACGACAGGAGTGGCTGACGGCGTTCATGGCCCTGACCGCGGGCCTCCTCTCGTTCCTCGGCATCGAGGCGCTCTTCGAGGCGTTCGCGCTCACGGCGGCGGTGCCGGGCGCTTTCGGGGGTCCGGGGCTCGTACTGCTTGGCGTCGCTCTCAGCTACCTGACGATGACCTTCCTCTCATCCCGTTTCTC
>JACCRW010000337.1 GCA_013813345.1 Actinomycetota bacterium | reverse complement strand
GTTCCAGGCCGAGCGAGACACGAGGACGAACGAGGTGCTGCGGACCGAGCTCGCCGGCGGCGCAGCCGGCCCGGTAGAGCCCGCGGACGCCGCCGTACCGCCGGAGCCGGCGGTCTGATGCGCCTCCCGTCGCAACCCGACGAGCGGCTCGACCGCTCGCGGCCACTCTCCTTCACCTTCGAAGGCGCGACCGTCGAGGCGTTCGAGGGCGACACGATCGCCTCCGCGCTCTATGCGGGCGGCCGCCGCGTCTTCTCGCGGAGCTTCAAGTACCACCGGCCCCGCGGCCTGCTCTGCTGCACCGGGTCGTGCCCGAACTGCCTGATGCAGGTCGACGGCGCGCCGGGCATCCGCGCCTGCATCGAGCCGGCCCGCGCCGGAGCAACCGTGCGCGCCCAGAACGTGCTCGGCTCGCTCGACCGGGACGCGCTCGCGGTGATCGGCAAGCTCGGCGGCCCGTTCACGCCCGTCGGCTTCTACTACCGGACGATGATCCGGCCGCGCTGGGCCTGGCCGTACTACGAGAAGGTGCTGCGAAACCTCGCCGGGCTCGGACGGGTCGATCGCCACGGTCGGCGAACGCGGCGCTTCGACACCGAGCACCGCCGCGCCGAGGTGCTCGTGATCGGCGGCGGCGCGGGCGGGGTGGCTGCGGCACGTGCAGCCGCGGCCGCCGGCAAGCAGGTCGTGCTCGTCGACGAGGGCCTGTCCCTCGAGCTCGCCGCGCTGGACGAGCTCGGGATCGAGGCGATTTCCCCGGCGCGTGCGATCGGGATCTACGAGGGCGGCCTCGTTCCCGTTGATGCCGGCAACGTCCTGCTGCGCTTCCGCGCGGAGCGGATCGTCGTCGCCACCGGCTCGCTCGAGCAGCCGCTCGTCTTCCCGGGGAACGACCTCGTCGGCGTCATGCTGCCGAGCGCCGTTCGCCGCTTGGTGAGGGAGTGGGCGCTGAAGCCCGGCGAGCGCGCGGTCGTGATCGCGCCGGATGCAGAGGAGATCGCCGACGAGCTTCGGGCCGCGGGAACCGAGGTCGCGCGCGTTGTCGACCTGGGCGAGCGGACGCCGACGGAGATCGGGGCGACGGGACGAAAGGGCCGCCTGACCTCGGTCCTAGTCGACGGCGAAGCCAGCGACTGCGATCTGCTCGTGATGTCCGCCGGCCGCCAGCCCGCCTACTCCCTGCTCGCGCAGGCCGGCGCGAAGATCGAGTACGACGCCGCAGCAGGAGTTTTCATCCCGCGCGACCTCCCACCAGGTGTGGAAGCTGCGGGGTCGGTAACCGGCACGCAAGCACATTCGCCTATCGTTCTGCCGGCGCCAGCCGGCAAAACGAGATCCTTCGTCTGCCTCTGCGAGGACGTGACCACGAAGGACGTCCGCCGCGCCGTTGCCGAAGGCTTCGACTCGCTCGAGCTCGCAAAGCGCTACACGACGGTGACGATGGGGCCGTGCCAGGGCCGGCTCTGCCATCTCGCTTCCGTGCGGCTCTACGCGCAGGCGACGGGGAGCGACGAGGCCTCGATCGGGACGACCACCGCGCGCCCGCCCTGGTCGCCGGTGCCGCTCGGCCTCCTCGCCGGGCGCGGCTACGAGCCCGCCAAGCGCACGTCGCTCCACCGCCGTCACGAGGAGCTCGGCGCCCGGATGATGTGGGCGGGCGCCTGGCGCCGCGTCCACTCCTACGGCGATCCCGCCGAGGAGACGCGCGCGGTGCATCACGCTGTCGGCGTGATCGACGTCTCCACGCTCGGAAAGCTGCTCGTGAGCGGACCGGACGCCGTCGCGTTCCTCGAGCGCCTCTATCCGAACCGGTTCGCCGATCTGAAGCCGGGCCGGATCCGCTACGGCGTCCTCGGCACCGACGCGGGCCGGATCATGGACGACGGCACGATCGGCCGGCTCTCGGAGCAGCAGCTCTACGTGACGACGACCTCGACGGGCGCGGAGGCGGTGCTCGAGTGGTTCGAGTGGTGGAACGCTGTCTGGAAGATGGAGGTCGAGATCGTCGACGTGACGGGCGCGCTCGCGGCGATCAACGTTGCCGGCCCGAACGCTCGCGAGCTGCTCGGCCGGCTCACCGAGCTCGATATCTCGCCGGAGGGCTTCAAGTACCTCGACCTGA
>JACCRW010000336.1 GCA_013813345.1 Actinomycetota bacterium | reverse complement strand
CCGTGGACGATGGGCTTCCTCCAGAGCTACGTCGGCGAGGGCGCGGTCTACGGCCGTCACCTGGCGAGAACGGCCAAGGGCGCGCGGCTCGCCGTCCTCCTGGAGTCGACCGCGCTCGGCGCCGACCTGACGCGCGGGCTCGAGCGCGCGATCGCCGGCAAGGGGCCGAGGGTGCTCGCGAAGGAGAGCTACGAGCTCACGGACACCGACGTCTCCACCCAGCTCGCGAAGCTGAAGGGCTCTGGCGCCGACACGCTGCTGATCTTCGCGACGCCGAAGTTCGCGATCCAGGCGCTCGTCGCCGCTCACCGGCTCGCCTGGAAGCCGCGCGTCTACATCGCGTCGGTCTCGATCGAGCCCGGGATCATGGCGATCGCCCGTGCGAACGCGCCCGAGCTGACGAGGGGTGCGCTCTCGATCGCGTTTCTCAAGAACCCGAACGACCCGATCTGGGCGAAGGATCCCGCGCTCGCGCTCTATCGCCGGATCATGCGCCGCCACCATCCGAAGGGTCGCGAGGCGGACGTCTACAACTGGTACGGGATGACGGTCGCCTGGACGATGACCGAGACGCTGCGCAAGGCCGGCCGGAGCCTCACTCGCGCCGGGCTGCTCCGAGCGGCACAGAGCCTCGACCAGCGCGCGAACCCGTTCTTGCTCCCGGGGATCGCCGTGCGCACCTCGAAGACGCGCTACTTCCCGCTCTCGGGCGTCTACCTCTACCGCTACGACAACCGCCAGTGGGTCCGTTCGAGCGCGCTCCTCGACCCGCGCGGGTAGTCCACTATCGTCTCGACCGACACCGACCGGGGGGAACCATGATCACGACCAAGATTCGACTGACGCTGCTCGCGCTCGTCGGCGCGCTCGCGCTCAGCGGCGCGAGCTCCGCCTTCGCCGCCTACACGACGCCGCGCCTGCTCGTGACGGACGACCGCACTGGGCCGACCACGATCGGCTTCACGCAGAGCGCGTCCGACGATCCGAGCGCCAAGCTGACGTTCTACGTTCCGGCCGGCACCACCGCGACGCTGACCCAGGCGGCGGGGACGACGATCGGCACCGTCACCGCGGCCGGCACCGCCGGCGACCTCGGCGGCGCTCTGCTCCCGCTCACCGGCACGGTGCAGGTCCGCGCTGCCTCCGGCACCTATCTCTCCGGGACGACGCAGGTCCCGATCGCTGCCGCAGCGACGGCGTGCACGGGCACGGTGACGCACACCGCGTTCTGGGTCCTGATCCTCCAGGCCGCCGGGCAGACGCTCGAGCTGCCCGTCTTCGTCGACCAGGTCACGGCGCCGCCGGCCTCGGCCTTCGCCACCGCCTCGATCCAGGCCTGCCTGCCGCCGCCCGATGTGCCCGTCGGAACCCCGGGCCGCGCCACCTTCGGGTTCAAGCTGACGAGCACGGTCTTCACAGTGAGGGATGTGTTTGCGAGCACGGGCAGCGGCGAGTCCCGCTGGCGCCTGCTCGCGACGCCGTACACGCCGAACACGGGTCGAGCGAACGCGGCCGGCTCGGTCGAGTCGCAGTCGCTCGTCAGCTTCCCGCGCACGATCGCGCTCAGGAAGCCCGTGCGGCTGAACGCGAGGAGGGGCACCGCCGCCTATCGGGTCAGCGGCACGCTGGCGCTTCCCGCCGGCGGCACGCCGACCGTCCGGCTCTTCCGCGGCCGCACAGCCTCCGCTCTGGGCTCGTCGAGCGCGCTGCGCGTCTCGGGAACGACGTTCACGGGCTCACTCGCCGTCAAGCAGACGGCCAGGGCTCAGGTCTGGTTCCTCCAGGCTCGCGCGTCGGTGCCGACCGCTGACTTGGGCGCGACCGCGTGCCAGTCGACCTTCGGCGTCACCTGTCTCGGCGTCACCCGCGCCGGCTTTACCGCCCGCAGCGCGACGGTGCGGCTCGTCGTGCCGAAGCGGTAGGAGGATCGGAGGGCCGGGCCTTCGCGGCCCGGCTCTCCACTACGATCGGCCAGTGAAGGTGCTCGCGCTCACGCACGGCCCAAGCGTGGGAACCGGTGTCTTCGGCGAGGCGATCCGCGACGCCGGGCACGAGCTCGCCGAGTGGTGCGTCCCGCTCGGCGGCGAGCCGCCGGCGGCCGCGGACGCGGTGCTCGTCTTCGGCGGCGCCATGCACGCAGATCAGGAGGAGCGGCATCCGTGGTTGCTCGGCGAGCTGCGATTCCTGGAGGCGGCACTCGAGCGCGAGCTGCCGCTCTTCGGCGTCTGCCTCGGCGCGCAGCTCCTCGCGAAGGCGGCGGGCGCTGACGTGCATCCTGCGGCCGAGTCCGAGGTCGGCTGGTTCGAGGTCGAGCTGACGGCGGCGGCAGACGATCCTGTCTTCGGCTCGCTGCCGGCCCGCTTCGACGCGTTCCAGTGGCACCACTACACCTACGGCCTCCCGGCCGGGGCAACCGAGCTCGCGCGGAGCGCGGTCTGCACGCAGGCCTTCCGGCTCGGTCGCGCCTACGGGATCCAGTTCCACGCCGAGGTGACCGGCCCGCAGATCGAGCAGTGGCTCGGCGAGGATCCCGGCGACGTCGCCGACCCGGAGGCGCTGCGGCGGGAGACGGCGGCGCGGATCGCGGACTGGAACGAGCTCGGCCGCGGGCTGTGCCGGGCCTTTCTCGAGACGGTCTAGTAGCCGGTCTCCGAGGGCAGCGAGTCGTCGCGCGACCACTCGTGCCAGGAGCCGGGATAGTTGCGGGCGTCGAAGCCCGCGGCCCGGAGGATCTGGACGGCCACCGCTGAGCGGGAGCCCGAGTGGCAGTAGGCGACGACCTTCGCGCCCTCGGGCAGCAGCTCCCGGATCTGCGCCGCGGTGAGCGTCATCAGCTCCTGGACGTCGAGGTGCTGCGCGCCCGCGATCCGGCCCTGGCGCGGATCGCAGGACGCGCCCGTCCGCCCGGCGGACTCGTCGGCGCTGCGCACGTCGAGGACGATCAGGCCGGGCTCGCCGAGCCTCCGTCGCAGCTCGTCACGATCGACGTCCTCGCTCATGAGGCTGCGACGAGCTCGAGCTCCGCTACGACCGAGGGCCGCTCGGATGCCCGCTCGAGCCACCCGGCGAGCGCGGGAAACCTCTCCAGCTCGATTCCGAGCCGCTCGCGGGCGCGTACCACCCAGGGCAGGTAGCCCACGTCCGCAAGGCCGAACGCTCGCCCCGAGAGCCAGGGCATGGCCCCGAGTAGAGAGTCGAGGAACGCAAGCTCGTCCTCGAATCGCCCGCGCGCTCCCTCCTCGCCGCGCCGGAGGGAGTAGTACGGCGTCGAGAAGTCGTCGAAGCGGAAGACGAGCAGGCGGCCGGCCGCGCGCTCGCCCGGGTCGTCGGGCCAGAGCGGAGGCTCGGGGTAGCGCTCGTTCAGGTACTCGGAGATCACCGCCGACTCGGGCAAAACCCAGCCGTTCTCCTCGAGCACCGGAACCTTCCCGGCCGGATTCTTCTCGTAGAGCCAGGCCGGGCGGCGCTCGAGGTCGATCTCAACCGTCTCGTACTCGACGCCCTTCTCGGCGAGGACGATCCGAACGCGGGCGCAATAGGGACAGCGCGCGGCATCGTAGAGGGTCAGGGTCGACATCAGCGCTCGACAACGACGGCGTCGGGAATCTCCGGTGCATCGCTCCAACCATGTTCAGCTCCTTCGATCCCGATCGCGCGAGCCAGGTCGCCGAGGAGCTCCTGCGCAGGCGGCAGCTCCGCGGGCGACGCAGCGGTGCGGGCAACGGTCCGGACGGTGGCGGGGTCGGCGCCGGTGAGCCGGTTGACGACGCGAGGGTTCGCCGCCAGGCCGATCACGTCGCCGGGCGGGAGCGGCCCGTAGTGCTCCGGCACGGACAGGTACTCGTCCACGACGCCGCCGCGGTCGAGCAGCACGAACCGCACGACCTCGTCCTGCTCGACGCCGAGCGCGAGCACGACGGCGCCCATCCGGTCGGAGAGCTCCCGCGCGAGGCGGCGGAGCATCGTCGGATCGCGGTCGCAGACGTCGTCGTAGACCGCGATCCAGCCGTGGCGGGGCGGCGAGATCAGGCTTCCCTGCGAGGCGCCGGGCAGGCGCGGGACGAACTGGCGGACCGCGCGCTCGATCGACGCGAGGTCGTCGCTCTGGACGTGGATCGCCCCGAACGAGCGGCCGCCGCCGACCTCGCGCACCTTGAGCGAGAGGATGAGATTCCGCGACTCCTCGCGAAAGCCGAGTCGGTCGTAGAACGCGAGCGCGTCGAGGTTCGCGTTCAGCCGGAGATAGGTCGCGCCGCGCGCCCGCATGTTCTCGACGACGGCGTCGACGAGAGCCTTCCCGGTGCCGTGGCGGCGAGCCGACTCGCGGACGAAGAGATCGCCGACAGTAGCGACGTGCCCGTCGATCCACGCGCTCGCGAAGCCCACCGCTTCGCCGTCGCGCTCGGCGACGAAGAGCCCGTTCGCGTCGAGCGCGCGCTCGATCTCCTGGCTCGCCGTCTCCCAACTCGCGTCCGCCCAGGCGGGAAGCTCGCCGCTCCAGCCGACGAACTCCTGCCAGAGGGAGCGGACGAGCTCGTTGTCGTCGGCTGTGGCGTGACGGATGGTCATTGCGGATGCCCGATGGTCATGAGCTGAGGCGGAGGCCGGTCAGGAGGTAGTGGGCTGCGAGATTCTCGAAGGGGTGGAGCCGGGCGCCGAAGCTGCGAACGTCCTGAATGTCACCATAGAAGGACCGCACGGCCTTGCGGAGGACGAGGTCGCCGGCGGGCCACGCGTGCCGGCGGCCGAGATGGCGGGCGAGGAACCAGTCGGCTGTCCACTCGCCGATCCCGCGAAGAGCGACGAGCCGGGCCTTCACGTCTTCGTCGGAGAGCAGCGCGAGCGCGTCGAGATCGAGGTCGTCACGAGCGAGGGCGATCGTGTACTCGGCCTTGCGGCCGGAGAAGCCGACGGCGACGAGCTCGGCCTCGGTCGCGAGCGCGAGGCGCTCGCGGGTTGGGAATGCGATCGCATGCTCAGCCGGCTCGCCGAAGCGCTCGATCAGGCGGCTTCGGATCGCGGACGCCGACTGGAGCGAGACCTGCTGCGCCGTGATCGAGGTGACGAGCGACTCGA
>JACCRW010000289.1 GCA_013813345.1 Actinomycetota bacterium | reverse complement strand
CGTCGTGGATGTCCGCCTCGTTCTCGATCCGGCGCGAGGCGTAGCCCGGCTTGCCGGGGAAGACGGGGTGGTAGTCGATCCGGCCCTGCTCCTTCAGCTCGGCCCAGACGGACTTCGGGAAACCGATGTGGAGAACGTGATCGCCGTGCAGGTGACCGATCTCCTTCCGGCCGACGGTGAAGCCGAACTCGCCGCGGCCGCCGAAACCCGCCTCGGCCCCCGGCCAAGCGGTGACCGCAGCGGTGATCTGCTCGCTCGCCGTGCTCATGGTGCTCCTTTCGTCGCTGTAAAGCAGGATCGCCGCTGCCGAGTCCCGACCGCCAGGCGCAATTGGTCCTAGGACCTATGCGCGCGAGTCGACCAGCCCCGCCCGGACGGCGAGCACGGCGGCCTGCGTCCGGTCGGTGACGCCGAGCTTGCCCAGCACGTGGGAGACGTGCGTCTTGACCGTCTTCTCGGAGAGCCCGAGGTCGCGCGCGATCAGCTTGTTCGGGACGCCGTGTCCGATCAGGATCAGAACCTCGCGCTCCCTCGGCGTGAGCCGGTCGAGCGGCCCTTCGTCGCCTGTGGCCGCCAATGTCTCGACGAGCCGCGTGGCAACGACCGGGTCGAGCAGCGTCTCGCCCGCGTGCGCTGCGTGCACCGCGCGGGCGAGCTCCTGCGGACGGGCGTTCTTGAGCAGGTAGCCGGCCGCACCCGCGCGCAGGGCCGGGAGCAGCTTGTCGTCGTCGAGGAAGCTCGTGAGGACGATCACGCGCGCGCCTGGAAGGCTCTCGCGCAGCTCGCGCATCGCGGCGACGCCGTCCAGTCGCGGCATCACCAGGTCCATCACGATCACGTCCGGGCGCAGCCGGACGGCCGTCTCGACCGCCTCCCGGCCGTCGGCGGCCTCCCCCACGACCTCGATTCCCTCCTGGAGTTCGAGGAACGCGCGCAGGCCCTCTCGGACGACCGCATGATCGTCCGCAACGAGCACTCGAATGGGCTCAGCCACGGGTCTCCAGCCGGACGGTCGTGCCCGCGCCCGGGGTCGAGACGACGTCGAGCCTGCCTCCGAGCCGGCGCGCCCGCTCCTCCATCGACGTCAGCCCGAGCCGGCGTGACCGGATCCCGTCCGAATGAGGATCGAAGCCGACGCCGTCGTCTGCGATCTCGAGCAGCAGCGCGTCGCCTTTGCCGGCGCGCAAGCTCACGGCGAGGCGGCGCGCCCGCGCGTGCTTGAGCACGTTCTGGAGCGCCTCCTGGGCGATTCGCAGCACCTCGCGGTCGCGCGTCACGTCGACGGAAACCTCGTCGACGGAGAGCTCGAGCTCGAGCTGCCCGAGCCGGCGCAACAGCTCGACGTGCTTGCGCAGCGCGTCCGCGAGGCCGTCCCGCTCGAGCTCGGGCGGCCGCAACTCGAAGACGAGCGAGCGGAGCTCTTCGAGCGCGTCCTGCGCCAGCGCCTGCAACTTCGCCACCTGGTCGCGCGCCGCGTCAGGGTCGCGATCGAGCAGCGTCCCCGCTGCCTCCGCACTGAGAACGAGTCCGAAGAGCTTCTGGCTGACCGCGTCGTGAAGCTCGAGCGCCAGACGGTTCCGCTCGGCGGCGATCGACAGCTCACGGGTCTGCTCGTGCAGGCGCGCATTCGCAATCGCGATCGCGGCGTGGGCGGCGAGCAGCCCGATCAGCTCCTCGTCCTCGTCGCTGAAATCGGTCGCGTCGAGCTTCTCCGTCAGATAGAAGGCGCCGATCACCTCGGGCGGCTCGACGATCGGGACGCCGAGGAAGGAGCGCATGTCCGGGTGCGCGGCCGGCCACCAGCCGCGGAAGCGCGGGTGCTCGTGGATGTCCTGTGTGCGATAAGGGACCTCCGAATCGAGCATTGCGCCGAGAACGCCGTGCTGCCGCGGCAGTGGGCCGAGCGAGGCCACCAGCCGCTCGCTCATCCCCGAGGTGAGAAAGCGCCGAAATCCGCCCTCCCCGTCCGGGAGCCCGAGCGCCGCGTACCGCGCCCCGGCCAGCTCTCGGGCGCTATCCACGAGCCGCTGGAGGACCTCGTCGACCGAGAGCCCGGCCGCGACAGCGAGCACGGCGTCGCTGACAGCCTTGAGGGTGGGATTCAGACGCTCCATCGCACCCTGACGATAGAGGCAGGCGCCCAGTTGTCAGGCGGCCCGGGCGGCCGGCGGGGAGTCGGCGAGCCAGAGGTGGGTCGCAGCGAGCGCGCGCCAGGGCCGCCAGCGCTCGGCCAGACCGCTCAGGGCCTCGTCGGGCCGTGATCGGTGTCGTTCGAGTGCCTGGCGAAGGCCCGGGTCGGCTGCCGGGAAGGCATCTCGCTCGCCCATCCGCAGCGCGAGGTAGTTCGCCGTCCAAGGCCCGACGCCGTCGAGCGAGGTGAGCGAGTCGACGAGCTGCTCGAGCCCGATGCTCCCGTCCAGCCGAATCGTGTCGTCGCGCACCGACTGCGCGAACGCGCTCACCGCACCGGCGCGGGAGCGGGTCAGGCCGAGCCCTGTCAGGTCGGCATCGGCGAGGGCTGCCGGGCTCGGGAAGAGATGGCTGAGCCCAAGTTGCGTGAGACCCGGCACCGGCGTTCCGAGCTTCTGGACGAGCCTCGCGGCGAGGGTGTTGGCGGCGGCGACGCTGACGTTTTGGCCGACGATCGCGCGCACTCCGGTCTCGAACGGATCCCACGTTCCGGGTACGCGGAGTCCGGGGCGCTGCTCGAGGAGCGGCCCGATCGCCGGGTCGTCGCGCAGATGGCTCGTGGGCTCGTCGAGGTCGAGATCGAGCCCGGCGATCCGCCGGCTCCGGTCGACGACGTGCGTCAGCTCCTCCCAGTGGGGAAGGTGAGCGCGCAGGATGAGGTGCTCGTCGTCTCCCGGCAGAAGCTCGAGCACTCCCGGATGGCCGCCGAGGGCGAGCGTGCGCCGGTAGGTCCGCTCGCTCACGTGCTCCACACCGGGGATCGCCCGCGCCGCGAAGTAGGAGGTCATCGCTTCCCAGTCGAGCGGGCCGGCGAACGGGAGGCGAAGCGTGAGGCCGCCGTCGGCGGCGAGGCGGTCGGTCTTCCGTCGCCGCGCCCGCAGCGCCCGCGGCGGGGCGCGAAACACTTCCTGGCAGGCGCGGTTGAGCTGACGGACGCTGCCGAAGCCGGCGGCGTAGGCGATCTCGAGCACCGTCAGATCGGTGTCGTCGAGGAGCCGTCGCGCGAAGTGCGTCCGGGCGGAGCGCGCGAGCCCGTCGGGAGTCACGCCGACATGAGCGGCGAAGAGTCGGCGAAGGTGTCGCGCCGAGACGCCGAGCCGCGCGGCGAGCTCGTCCTCGGTGCGTCTGTCGAGCGCTCCGCCGAGGACGAGCCGGACTGCCCGGCAGGCGAGCTCCGGCCCCGACCAGGTGAGCGGCTGCGCAGCCCGATACGGCCGGCAGCGAAGACACGCCCGGTAGCCCGCTGCCTCCGCAGCCGCGGCGAAGCCGAAACGCGTCACGTTCGCCGGGCGCGGGCTCGCGCCGCACCCGGGCCGGCAGTAGATGCCCGTCGTCACGACCGCTGCGTAGCCACTCACCTGCTCACCTATAGCGCGACCGGCGTCCCTCGACCGGCCGGATCCGGACATTCTCGCTGCCCACCTTGGGCCGGGCGGTCACCGGGACTGGTACCCGTGACCGCCCAGCGTCTCGCTGCCTCAGCCGCGCTCTGGTGTCGCCAGGAAGGCGACGAACCGACCCGCAGCGGGATCGAACGCCTGGCCGGTGATCCTGCCGCGGTCGTCGATGTCGTTGGCGGTGGTCAGGATAAGCCCCGCATCGTCCGCGAGCAGCGCGTTCAGGTCGGTCCTCGCCCCTCCCTGCCAGAGAGCCGCGCGGCAGTTGTCCTCGGCGTCGCACGACTGGCCGACGACCTGCTCCCGCTCGTTGATCCCGAGCGCCTGGCTGGTGGCGTCGTCGGGCAACGTCCCGAGCGGGACGATCCCGCGCTGCGTCGTCCACAGGAACGCCCGTGGGTTGAAGGCGGTTCCGTCCTCGGCGCTCGCGTTCGCGAACCCCACCACGGCGCCTCGCTGATTGATCGCCATCGGCGTATTCCAGGCGACCCCGCCGAGGTCGCCGATCTCGATCGGCTCGCCGTGCTCCCAGAGCACGTTGTGGATTGCGCTCAGCCGACCGACCGCTTGATCGCAGATCCCCGAGATCCCCACCACCTGACCGCGGTCGTTGAGCGCTGTGGCGGCGCTGACGCTGTCACCCGGAAGCGGGGGCAGCTCTCGCATCCCGCTCTTCCTCGGGCCCCATAAAACCGCTCGGAACTGGAGCTTCTGCGGCGGCTCGCAGGTCGGATCGAAGACCGTGTTCTCGGCCCAGCCGACCGTCTGGCCGCGATTGTTCGTCCCGGTCGCGAACCCATGCGTGCCGCCCAGCGTCGGCAACGCCGTCATCACGCCGCGCTCCCACCGAAAGCCCACACAGCGGTAGCCGGTGCCGGTTGCTGTCGGGAAGAAGAAGCCACAGCTCCACCGCTCGCCGAGCGGGTCCGGCTCGTCCGTCTGCGTGATCCCGCTCACGATCCCACGCACGTTCTTCACGGGCCAGAGAACGGCGCTGTTCCGCTCCGGGCCGCCGAGCGTGCCCAGGTCCGTCAGCCTTCCGTCCCGCCACAACGTCGCGTGCCGAACCCGGTTCCCCGGCAGATTCGAGCGACCAGCGACCCAGCCACGGTCGTTGACGCTGTACCCCACGCTCGACGTCCCGCCCAGAGAGGGGAGAGCGACGACCTCGTACGACGCGAACCCCCCGCGCGGCGGGCTGCCGCCGAGCCCCGCGAACGCGGCGCCGACGACGACGAGCGCTGCGAGCACAACCGGTGCGATCAGCTTCATCACCAACTCCTTTCGGGCGTTGCACGCCCCGTTCGACGCGTGCCTGCGCCCTCTGATTGCGAGTCAGCCTTGCGCCGCGGCTCGTCCTGCCGCTGGCCGTTTCCGGACGAGTTGACCTGTGGTGGGTGTCCGAATCCGGCCGGTGTCGACCTCGGTTCTCTGCGTTACTACCCTCGTTCCCGCAAGCGACCGCCGAGCTGGAGGCCCCATGAGCGACGTCCACGCCCTGTCCGATCTCAACGAGCGGTTCATCGAGGCGTTCCGCCAAGGCTCTTGGGCGCTCCTCGAGCCGATCCTCTCGCCCTCCTTCTCGTACCTCGACGGCGCGACCGGCGAGGTCTGGTCGCAGGAGAGGTACATCGACGCGCTCGACGGACACCCCGCCCCCGCGCTCGCAATCGACCAGCTCGCCGTGCACGTCGACGGCGACACCGCGGTCGTCTCCGCCCGCACGACCAGGAAGCCCGGGCAGTACAGGCGCTACGTCGACACCTACGCGCGGCGCGGGGACGGCTGGCTCTGCGTCCACGCGTGCGTCTGGCCGCTCTCCGAGAACTGAACGGTTGGGCCGCCCGCCTGCGCTACTCGATCCTGAGCACCCGCTCGCCCAGCTTCGACTCGTCGACCTCGATTCCGAGCCCGGGCGCGGCCGGCAGTCGGGCAGTCCCGTTGCTCGCCGTCGGGCCGGGGGCGATCCGCTCGACCACCATCTCCGAGGGCAGGTAGCCGCCGAGCAGGAGCTTCGGGTCGGTCGAGCATCCGAGGTGCATCGAGGCAGCGGTGACGATGTCGCCGCCGCCCGCGTCCTCGATCGTCAGCGGCAGCCCGAGCGCGACTGCGATGTCGCGCGCCCGGCGCGTCGGCGTGATCCCGCCGATGTTCGAGAGCTTCAACCGGACGGCGTCGAGCGCGCCGGCCGCGTGGGCCTCGACGACTTCGCGCGCGCCGGTGAGAACCTCGTCGAGGATGAACGGCCGGCGCGAGCGTCGGCGCACGTGGGCGCACTCCGCCACGGACGCGCACGGCTGCTCGATATAGAGATCGAGGTCGTCGACTGCGGCGACCACCCGGACGGCGTCGGCCTGCGGCCAGTGGCCGTTGGCGTCGATGATCACGCGACGGGCGCCGGCGAGCGCGTCGACACAGGCCTCGATCCGCTCCACGTCTTCCGGCCAGCCGGTCCCGACCTTCACCTGCACCTGCCGGAATCCCGCCGCGAGCGCCTCGGCGCAGCGCTTCGCCATCTCGTCCGGCTCGGCCACGCCGACGCCCGTGTAGAGCTCGAGCACCTCCTGACGCGTGCCGCCGAGGAGGTCGCTGAGCCGGAGCCCGGTCGACTTGCCGAGCAGGTCCCAGCAGGCGATGTCGAGCGCCGACTTCGCGTAGGCGGAGCCGCGGATCGCGGCGTCCATGCGCGCGTAGACGAGCTCGACCGCTCTTGGATCTGCGCCCAGGATCGATCGGCCCAGCGGCTCGAGCACGGCTCTCGTGCTCGGCCCGTAGCCGGGGAGGAAGCTCGGGGTGAAGACGCACTGCTCGCCCCAGCCGACGAGCCCGTCGCCGGTCTCGACGCGCACGATCGTCGCGTCCTGCTCCGTGGCCTTGCGGCCTCCCGAGAGCGCGAACGCTCCTCCGGCGTGCGTGTAGCGGACGGCGAAGACGTCGATCCGCCGGATCGTGGTCGCGGTCGGCATCCGAGTACTATCGCCGCCGTGGCCACCGACGTCGTCCTCTACACGCTGAATACGGACGCGCGCACGCCGACCTGACAGGAGTGCTGCCGCGTGAGGGAGTTTCTCTCCGAGCACGACGTTCCGTTCGTCGATCGCAACATCCGGCGGAGCGACGAGGCGCGGGCCGAGCTCGCGGGCCGTACGAGCCAGCTCGTCGTGCCGCAGCTCTTCTGGGAAGACCGCCACGTCGTCGGCTTCGACCCGGAGGCGCTGACGGAGCTCGTCCGGGACTATCGCGATCGCGGATGATCGAGCCGCCCGGGAACTCGCTCGAGTCGGCGCAGGGCGAGCGCGTCGTCGAGCCCGGATCCGATCTCGCGGCCGGACTGCGCGCCCTGCTCGAGCGGATCGCCGAGGAACTCGACTTCAATGACGCGAAGGGCACGGCGCCGTACCGGCTCGGGATGCACGACGGACTTCGCTTCGCGGAGGACGCGGTGGCCGACCTGCTCCGTCGCCACGGCCACGAGGCCGTCGCGACGGAGCGTCAGGTCGACGCGTAAGCGCTACCGGTTGATCACCTGCTCGCGGCTGTGCTCGTTGAGATAGCGCCCGCCGCCCTCCGCGCAGACGACGACGTCCTCGATCCGGACGCCGAGCGTGTCGTCCCAGAGGATCGAGGGCTCGTCGGTGAACGTCATTCCCGCCTCGAGCGGAGTTGCGTCCTCCTCGGAGATGAACGGCCACTCGTGGATGTCGACGCCGATCCCGTGACCCATCCGGTGCCGGAAGGTCTCGCCGAGCCCGGCCTCCTCGATCGGGGCGCGGCAAGCCGCGTTTACCTCCGAGGCGAGCGCGCCCGGCACGGCGGCCGCTCGGCCAGCCTCCTGCGCGGCGAGCATGATCGCGTGGCAGCGCTCGTACTCGGGGTGCGGATCGCCGGCGACGACGGTCCGGCCGAAGTCGGAGCAGTAGCCCTGCCAGACGGCGCCGAAGTCGAACATCACCGGCTCGCCCTCGGCGATCGGCTCGAGGCCCGACGCCTCCTGGGAGTCGTGGCGATGCTGTCCGTAGGAGAAGATGTGGGTCGGGAAGGAGGGGAGGCGGGAGCCGAGCGCGCGAAGCTGATGCTCGATCTCCTCGTGCAGGTCGACGAGCGTCACGCCCGGCTCGACCTTGCCCTCGGTCGCGGCCATCGCCCCGTCGGCGATCGAGCAGGCGTGGGTCATCAGCTCGAGCTCGCGGTCGCTCTTGATCCGGCGCAGGACGTTCACGAGTGGCGAGCCGTTGACGAGCTCGGCGTCCGGTGCGGCCTTGCCGAGCTCGATCACGGCCTCCCCCCAGGTGCGGGCACCGACGGCGATCCGCTTCAGGCTGCCGAGCGACGCGACGGCCTTGCCGAAGAGCGCCGCGCCGTCGTCCTTCTCGTTCACGGTCACGACCTCGCCGATCTCCCGCCCCCAGAGGTGGAAGGCGACATACATGCGCGGGAGCACGTAGACCGGCTCGCGGTCGGGCGCGATCAGGGCGCCGGTGACCCAGCCATGGGCGTAGTGGACGTTCCCGAAGCTCGGGATGTCGCGCTCGAGCCCGGTCAGGTACTCGAGGTCGGAGGAGGGCGGGACGAAGAGCGCGTCGATCTTCTGCTCGCGCAGCTTCTCCCCGAGCCGGATGCGGCGCTCGGCGTACTCCTGCTCGGAGATTCCCTTCGCGTCGGCGGAGAGAGGGTCGGTCGAGGTCATATGACTCCTTCGTGCTCGTGGGTTTGCGCGGTGGCTGGGTCGCGGAGGAAGCAGGCGGCCGCGCGGCCGGGCCCGAGCTCGTAGAGCGGGGGGTCCTCGCCCGGGCAGCGCGCGAACGTGTGGGGACAGCGCGGGTGGAAGCGGCAGCCGCTGGGCGGGCTGGCCGGATCGGGCACCTCGCCCGGCAGCGCCTCCGGGAGAGTGCCCGAGCCGTCGGCGGCCGGAATCGCCGCGATCAAGGCCTCGGTGTAGGGATGCTGCGGGGAGGACCAGACCTCGCGGGTCGGCCCTTCCTCGACGATCGTGCCGAGGTACATCACCGAGACCTCATCCGCGACGTGTCGCACGATCGCGAGGTCGTGCGAGATCAGGAGCAGCGCGAGCTCGAGCTCGCGGGTGAGGCCGACGAGGAGGTTCGCGATCTGGGCCTGCGCCGAGGCGTCGAGCGACGAGAGCGGCTCGTCGAGCACGATCACCGACGGATCCGCCGCGAGCGCGCGGGCGATCGCGATCCGCTGGCGTTGGCCGCCGCTGAACTGATGGGGGAAGCGCCCGGCCGCGCCTGCGGAGAGGCCGACCTGATCGAGCAGCTCTCCCACTCGCGTGCGGCGGTCGGTGCGGTCGCCCTCGCCGCGCAGCCGCAGCCCGTCCGCGATCTGCGAGCCGACCGTGCGTCGTGGGTTCAGCGACGAATACGGGTTCTGGAAGACCAGCTGGAGCCGCGTCTCGTGACGTGGCCGGGCGCCGCGCCGGAGGGGCGAGAGCGGCTTCCCGTCGAAGACGATCTCGCCGGCCGCCGGCTTGACGAGCCCGACAATTGCGCGGGCGAGCGACGACTTGCCGCAGCCCGACTCGCCGACGAGACCGGTGATCCGCGCTCGCTCGAGCGCGAGGCTCGCGCCGACGACGGCATGCACGTCCACTCCCTGGCGTCGGTAGACGACGTCGAGCTCCCGTACCTCGACGAGGCTCATGAGGGAGCTGCGAACGGGTCGACGTGGCAGGCGAGGAGGCGCGTGGCGCCGACGGTGACGAGCGGCGGCGTCTGCACGCGCGACGCGTCGTTCGCATAGGCGCAGCGGGGATGGAAGGCGCAGCCGGCAGGCCGGCGGCGCGGGCTCGGAGGAAGGCCCGGAATCGCCAGCAGCTCGGCGCGACCGTCGTCTTCCGGATGGGGCAGCGCGTCGAGGAGCGCGCGCGTGTACGGGTGCCGCGGTGTGGAGAGCAGCTCCTTCGTCGGCCCCGACTCGACGATCCGGCCCGCGTAGAAGATCGAGACGTCGTCGGCGATCGAGCTCATCACGCCGAGGTCGTGGGTGATCAGGATCACCGAGAGCCCGCTCTCGCGGCGCAGGCGGTCGAGCAGACGGAGGATGCCCGCCTGCACGGTCACGTCGAGCGCGGTCGTCGGCTCGTCGGCGATCAGGAGCTTCGGTCGTGTCGCGAGCTCTCCGGCGATCGCGACGCGCTGGCGCATCCCGCCCGAGAACTGGTGCGGGAACGCGTGCAGCGCTCGTTCGGGATCGGGGATCCGCACCTCGGCGAGGAGCTCGGCCGCCCGCGCGAGCGCGGCGCGCTTCGACGCGCCCTCGTGGATGCGGACATGTTCCGAGAGCTGGCGGCCGATCGTCATCATCGGATGGAGCGAGGTGAGCGGATCCTGGAAGACCATCGCCAGCTCGCGCCCGCGCACCCGCCGAAGCGCCCGGCCGGAGAGGCGGAGGAGGTCGCGGCCGCCGTAGAGCGCTCGCCCGCTGGTGCTCGCCCCCCGGGGCAGGAGCTGCAACAGCGCGAGCACCGAGATCGTCTTGCCGCTGCCGCTCTCGCCGGCCACGCCGAACACCTGGCCCTCCTCGACCGCGTAGTCGACGCCGTCCACGATCGTGACCTCACCCCTATCGGTGCGGATCTTCACCCTCAGCTCCTCAACCTCGAGCAAGCTCACGCGCGTCCCTCGCCGGGGCCGGCTCCCGCCCGGCAGAGCCGGGCTCCGCCGGCGCCTGGCGTCGCTCGCAGCACCCGGCTCTCCGGGGCCGTACTACGCGTACTGTCCCCTCCGGCCGGGCAC
>JACCRW010000278.1 GCA_013813345.1 Actinomycetota bacterium | reverse complement strand
CGCCAGCCGAGCGCGGTCGCCAGCGCCACGGCGAGGAGGCTTCCCACGAGGAGCATCGCGCCGAGCACGTGGAGGAAGAGGGGCAGATTGACGCTGTCCGGCCGAATCGCGGCGAGCATCGTCAGGCTCCGGGCTTCCAGATCATCAGCACGAGGATGACGAGCACGCCGACGCTGTTCAGTGCCTGGAAGCGGATGCCCGCCCGGCGCCCGCCCACAGGATCGCCGGCGAAGGCCTTTCCGGCCGCGGTGCCCGCCCAGACGGAGAGCGCCCAAAGGACGAGCGAAGCCAGGATCCAAGCGTCCCAGAGCTCGTAGCCGTCGACGTCGATCGCGAGCCAGATCCCGAAGACGAGCGCGCCCATCATCCCCGCTCCGACCAGGATCCCTCCCACCCGGCCGAACCCGATCGCCGAGTCGGGGGCGAGGATCGGGGAGGCGCTCCTCGAGCCGAAGATGAGCGCCCAGAGCGCGGTCAAGGCGCCGGCCGCGACGAACGCGCTCAGGACGTGCAGGAAGACGAGCCAGTCGTACAGATCCACCGCGGCCCGATCCTAACCCGCTTCCCCAACCGCCTGCGCGAGAGCGCAGCCGTGACGATACGCCCAGCGGTAGTGTCGCCATGTGGCCGCACCGATCGTCCGCCGCGCGCAACCGGGCGACCTCGAGGCGCTCCTTCGGATCCAACGCGAGGCGGCGATCGCCGCCTTCTCGCACATCTTTCCACCAGAGCACCATCCGTTTCCCGACGTGGCGATCAGGAACGGCTGGGCTGCAGCGATCGAGGATGCCGGGATCGAGGTCTACCTGGCGGAGCTGGATGCAGACCCCGTCGCCTCCGTCTCCGTCGGTCACGGGCTTCTGCGGACACTGTTCGTCCTGCCCGCGCATTGGGGCGGAGGGCTCGGCTCCGATCTGCATGACCTCGCGCTCGAGCGACTCGAGGCGGCCGGCGTCGTCGAGGCGAAGCTCTGGACGCTCGCGGAGAGCAAAGCGCGCCGTTTCTACGAGCGACGCGGTTGGACAGAGAACGGCGAGACGCGCGTCGTCCCGTTTCCGCCGCATCCGCTCGATGTCGCCTACACGCGGTCGCTCGCCAAGTAACAGACTGTTACTTGGCGAGGCCGAGCGCGGCCGGGAGCGCGAGGAGCGTCTCGAGGCGGCCCGGCTCGTGCGGATGGCGGCCGTCGCGGTCGAGCAGGAAGGCCTGCATCCCGAGCGCGCGGGCGCCTTCGATGTCGTCCTCGTAGGAGTCGCCGACCATCGCCGTCTCCCGTGCCTCGACCTCGAGCAGGGTGAGCGCGCGGCGGAAGATGTCCGGATGCGGCTTCGTCCGGCCGAAGGCGCGCGAGCCGATCGCGCAATCGACCTCGAGTGCGTGGTGGCGGACGAACTCGTCGAGGTCGCGGCTGCCGTTCGAGATCAGCCCGAGCTTGAGCCCGTGTCCGCGCAGCTCCTCCAGAACGGGCAGCACGTCCTCGTAGAGCGTGAACTTGTCGTGCTGCTCCCAAACGGCGACGAGCTCGGTCGCGCACCCGTAGGCGCTGTCTGCGTCGCCGCCCATCCCGCGCACGATCCGCTCGGTAAAGGCGATCCAGAGCTCGTCGTCGTGCTCGAGCTCGGGATGGCGTTGCAGGGAGGCGATCGCGGCCTGCCGCGCGGCCTCGTAGCGGGAAGGATCGAGCGTGAGCCCGTGCCGCTCCCCGAGCTTGCGGTATCCCTCCGGCCCGAGCTCCGGGCCGGGCAGCGCGAGCGTGAAGTCGACGTCGAAGAGGACGGCCCGCACCACAGTTCGAGGATAGCCTTGGCTCGTGCGCACCCCGGCTGAGATCCTCCGCGAGGCGAAGACGATCGCGCTGGTCGGCGCCTCGCCGAAGCCCGATCGGCCCAGCAACGGCGTCATGCGCTATCTGCTCGAGCAGGGCTACGACGTGATCCCGGTGCGGCCGGCCGGCTGTGCTGAGGTGCTGGGCGTCCCGTGCGTCCGCACGCTCGAGGAAATCGACCGCGAGATCGACGTTGTCGACGTCTTTCGCCGGCCTGAGTTCACCCCGGACGTCGCCCGCGGGGCCGTCGCCGCCGGTGCGGGGGCTCTCTGGCTCCAGCTCGGGATCGTCTCGGCGGAGGCGCGCAGGATCGCCGAGGAGGCGGAGCTGGACTACGTCGAGGATGCCTGTACGGCCGTCGTCCACCGGCGCGACGTGCGCGGGACGTAAGCTCGCGCGATGGCGTACGGCCTCCTTCTCCTACGGCTCCTCGTCGGTCTCGCCTTCGCCGCCCACGGCGCCCAGAAGCTCTTCGGCTGGTTCGGCGGCGGCGGCCCGGCCGGGACGGCCGGCTTCTTCGCCTCGCTCGGCTACCGGGCGCCCGCGCTGCTGGCGCTCCTGGCGGGACTTGCGGAGCTCGGCGGCGGCCTCCTTCTCGCGAGCGGCCTCGCGACCCCGCTCGCCGCGCTCGCGCTCGCAACGGTGATGCTGAACGCGATCGTGACGGTCAAGTGGCGCGAGGGCTTCCTCTCCGGCTACGAGCTCGAGGCGACCTACCTCATCATCGTCGTCTCCCTTGCCGCGACCGGCCCCGGCCGGCTCTCGCTCGACCGCGCGCTCGGCTGGGACGACAACATCACCGGCACCGCGTGGGGCTCTGTCGTGCTCGTCGGCGCGATCGTGATCGCCGTCGTCACGACGACGCTCGGCCGTGGCCGCGCCGACACGGGCGAGATGGCCGCCTAGGAACGCAGATCCCTCGATCGAGGGATCGCGGCAGAACGCAGTCCCGTCGAGAGAGGTGCTGTGGCGGCCCGCGGCGGGCTGCCTCGACGGAAGGGAAGCGGCCCCTTGACTGCACCAATCGATCTTCATCTCCGTGCCTGGGCGGATCTCGGCGAGACCCACGCAGCCGGCGCCCCTGCGCCCGGAGCCAAGCACCGCGCTGACGACTCCCGGAACAAGACGAGCCGCCTGCGCAGAACCCAGCCGGGCTGGCGCCTGCGCCTCGGGCGGCGCCGCAACCGTACTCCCTGATCGGACGCTCACCACGAGAAAGAGCCCCGCTCCGGCGGGGCTTCTTCTCGTGCGTCTGAGTATCGGGGTGCGGAGATTTGAACTCCGGACCTCTCCGACCCGAACGGAGCGCGCTACCAGGCTGCGCCACACCCCGAGCGGGTTCAAGGTTAGCGAGGATCGTCGTCGGGGGCCGTGACAGCCTGACCTAAGATCGTGCGATGGCTCACCGGGACGAGATCGTCCGCTACGCCGACGAGCTACTCGAGGTCGAGCGCTTCCCGGAGTTCGGGCCGCCTGGCCTGCAGGTCGTGGGAGCCGACGAGGTGGCGAAGCTCGCATGCGGCGTCTCGGCCTCGCTCGAGCTCTTCGAGCGCGCCGCCGAGGCGGGAGCCCAGCTCGTGCTCGTCCATCATGGAATCTTCTGGCGGAACGAGCCGCTCGTAGTCGACCGGCGCCAGCGCGGCCGGCTCGAGGCGCTCTTCGCCGGCAACCTGACTCTTCTCGCCTACCACCTCGCGCTCGACGCGCATCCGAAGCTTGGGAACAGCGCCCAGCTCGCGGCCGCGCTCGGTGTCGAGCGAGAGGGAGAGCTCGGCCCGGTAGGCCTCGCCGGACGGCTGCCGAGACCGCTCGGGATCGACGAGGTCGTGGCGCGGATCGCCGAATCCGTCGGGCGCGAGCCGCTCGTCTTTGCGCACGGACCGGATCTGATCCAGCGCGTCGCGATCTCGACCGGCGCCGCCGGCCACGACCTGATCGAGGCCGCGCACGAGGGCTTCGACCTCTTCCTCACCGGCGAGCCGGAGGAGCCGAGCCTGCACACCGCGCGCGAGCTCGGGATCCACTTCGTCGCCGCCGGTCACTACGCAACCGAGCGGCTCGGCGTCCAGGCGCTCGCGCGACACCTCGCCGAGTGCTTCGCGCTCGAGTGGGAGTTCCTCGAGCTCCCGAACCCCGTTTAAGGCGCCGATTCCGCGAGGGAGTCGAGCGCGTCCAGGCAGGCGTCCGCGCGCTCGCCGATCACGAGGTGGCCGCAGTCCGCAACGACGCGGAGCTGGGCTCGAAGCCGCCGCGCGTACTCGAATGCGTCGTCGAGCGGGAGCTGCGGATCGCGCGCTCCCCAGAGGACGATCGCCGGGCAACGGATGTGCTCGAGATCGACACGCGGGTCGTCGGCCAGCATCGCCCGCGCGGCCGTGCGCGTGTCGACGTGCTCGAGCGGCCCCTCGAGGAAGCCGAGCGTCGCACGCGGCGAGAACGCCAGCGGATCGGCAACGAACCAGCGCTGGAAGAGCGCCCGGCGGTACCAGACTCGTTCGGAGTAGCGGTGGCGGAACGGCGCGACCCAGCGTCCGGGCCGAATCAGTCCCACGAGGGTGACCACGCGCTGCACCGCCCGCGTGCTGGTCGCGATCCCAGCCGGCGCCGCGAGCAGGAGCGCCCGGACGAGCTCGGGTCGCCGGTGCGCAAGCCGGAGCGCCACGAGACCGCCGAGCGAATGCCCGGCCACGAGAGCGGGCGCCGCATCCTCGCGCTCGATCAGGCCTGCGACGATGTCGGCGAACTGCGACATCCCCGAGCCTCGCCTCGCCCTCCCGGAGCCACCGTGCCCCGGCAGGTCGGGAACGAGCACGCGGAAGCGACCCGCGGCGGCGGCGAGGAGCTCGACCCAGTTCGCGGCCGAGCCGCCGAGGCCGTGAACGAGGACGAGCGGATCGCCCTCGCCGCCCGTGAAGTAGCGGAGCTCGACTCCCTCGACGTAGGCCCGCCGCTCCTCCAGACCAAGCCACTCCTCCAGACCAAGGATGTGCGTTGCGGTCGTCATCCGAGCAACGTATCCTCACGCCCATGAAGCGTTCCGGGGAGCGGGCCCGTTGATTCCCGCACACACGACGAGCGAGCGATGGAGCAAGCCCGCCTGAGCGCCAACGTCTTCCGGTCGCAACGACGCGGAGACACCGGTGCCGGCGGGCTTTTCGTTGCCCGAAGGAGGATCGAATCCATATGGCGAACCACCTGACGCCGGATGAGCTGTCGAAGGAGCTCGGGATCGACCGGCAGGAAGTGATCCGGGTCTGCATCGAGGAAGGCGTGCCGATCTACCAGGGGAAGATCGACAAGACGCTCTTCGCAGCCCAGTTGCAGGCGCTCGGCGCG
>JACCRW010000228.1 GCA_013813345.1 Actinomycetota bacterium | reverse complement strand
GCGGGGGGCGCGCACCCGGCTTCATCTTCGCCGCCATCCCGGAGACCTTGGCGATCGACTCGATCGGGTGGCCGAGCAGGTCGGCGTAGTGAAGCCGCGCGCTGCGGCAGAGGGTGCGCATCGACTCTCGCAACTCGCGGTCGACGAGCGTGTAGACCATCACGGCCGGGCGGCCCTTCGCCCGGCTGACGGCGAGCTGGAGGTCGTCGATCGTCTGGATCTGCGGGTGGCGGACCTCCTCGAACGGCTGCTCCGGGAACTGCGCCTCGAGCGCGGCGACAAGGCGCGCGGCGGTCTCGCCCGTCGAGTCCGAGAGGATGTGCAGCTCGACGATCTCGCCGGCGGGGTTCATCGCGCTCGCTCGGCCGGGCGGCGGGCGACGAACACCGTTATCTCCTCGGCGCCGTCGTCGTAGACAACGCGCTCAGCCCGCGCCTCGAACCCGAGGGCGCCGAGCCACTCGAGCCACTCGTTATTCGCGAACACACCCTCCACGTGGTGGTCTTGAACGACTCGAACGGGTGCGTCGCCCTCGCGCAGGGCGACGAGGTAGTCGACCTCGTAGGTCGAGTCGCGCGGGTTGGGGTCGCGCACCCACTCGAGGTAGCGCAGCGCCCGATTGTCCCCGTCATGGCCGCCGCAATCCGTTTTCTCGACAAGCGTCTCGCGGGTGCAGTCGGGCTGGAAGAGCGCGACGCCGCCTGGACGGGTGTGGGCAAATGCCGTCTCGAACACCGCGCGTAGATCCACCTCGGTCGTCATGTACATCACGGCGTCGTGGACGAGGACGACGTCGAAGGTGCGGCCGAGCCGCAGCGTCCGCATGTCTCCCACGACGTGCTCGCACTCCGGGTTCAGGCCCCGCGAGAGCGCGAGCATCTCCTCCGAGACGTCGGTCAGCGTGCACGTGAAGCGCGCTTTCAGGTGACTCGCGTTGTTGCCGCCTCCGGCTCCGAGCTCGAGCAGGGTCTGAAGCTCGCCGTCGCCGGCCTCCTCGGCGAGCCGAACGAACTCGGCGGCCTCCTCCGCGTACTCCTCCGGCGCGGTGAGGAGGTGAAACCAATCCGCAAGCTCCGAGTAGAGACGCATCGTCGGCCCGACGTTAGCCGCTGCGTCAGCGCGGGAGAGCTAGATGGTGGCGAACGGATCGCTCACCTGGATGCCCGGGAATCGCCGGAAGTCGCGATCGTGCGTCCAGATCGTGCGGACACCGTTCTCCTCCATGAGGGCAACCAGATGAGCGTCGGACACGAGATTTCCGCGAGCGTCCGCGTCGGTCGCCACGCGGCGGTACGAGCGCCAGAAGCGCCTGCCCTCACCTGCGGTCTGCACGTGCGGTAGGCCGAGTAGAGCCTCGACGTTCGCGAGAGCATCGGCTGGCGGGAGAGGGGACTCGAAGATCGCCGGATGAGTCGCAATCCGAAGGTATGCCATCAGAACCGGCCAGAACAGGTACACGATCTCGTCTCCCGCGGCGACATCGTCGAGCAGCTGTCGCGCTCGTTGCCGACGACTGCCCGACTCGTCAGATGCGTAGAGCAGGACATTGGCATCCAGCGTGAAGCTCATGCCTGCTCGAGCGCCCGCCTCACAGCCTCCTTGTCATCGAGATCGACGCGCGCGCTCATGGGTTGCGATGTCCACTCGAATACCTGCCGCCCGCACGAGTCGGCGTGAAGAGCACCCGCGAGCAGCTCTGATACGAGCCGTCCGAGCGTCTTCTTCTCGCGATGCTGGCGCTCCTTCAGCTCGCGCAGCACGGCGGCGTCGATGTCGATGGTGGTCCGTGGCACGCATCACATGATAGCGAGCACAGCATCAGATGCATAGTGGGCGCTGGTAGCCTCTGCCGACCGATGGCCGACACCGTCACGATGGACAAGATCGTCTCGCTCGCGCGGCGGCGTGGGTTCGTCTTTCCCTCCTCGGAGATCTACGGCGGGCTCGGCTCCTCCTACGACTACGGCCACTACGGCGTCCTCCTCAAGGACAACGTCAAGGCCCGCTGGCTCGCCGCGATGGTGCAGGAGCGCGACGACATCCTCGCGCTCGACTCCTCGATCATCCTCCACCCGCGCGTCT
>JACCRW010000216.1 GCA_013813345.1 Actinomycetota bacterium | reverse complement strand
CCGCCTGCGCGTGCATGCGCGGCTGCTTGAGCGCGGGATCACCGGGAACGGGATCGGCCCGTGACTCCTCCCCGGAAGGGAGGCCGGCGGGCGAGCCGCGCGTCCGCCATGTCCCCACAGCGCCGGGACGATGACTGGAACGGCGTCAAGCGCCGCAAGCGCCGCCGGCTCGAGCGCAAGCGCAATCGCCGGCGCGCCGCCGTGCTCGGCTTCGTCGCGGGGCTCGCGCTGCTCGCCGTCGTCGCCGGCAGCGCCGTGACCGGCGTCGCCAGCTTCGGCACGTCCTGCGATCTGAGCGCGCTGCGCCGGGTCGAGATCGGTCAAAACTCCTTCGTCTACGCCGCGGATGGCTCCATCCTCGGTGGGATCCCGTCCGAGCGGAACCGTCAGCCCGTCCGGCTCCGCCGGATCAGCGCCTGGATGCCGAAGGCGACGATCGCGATCGAGGATCGTCGGTTCTACGAGCACGGTGGCGTCGATCCGAGCGGGATCGCGCGGGCGGTGTGGGCCGACGTCCGCGCCGGCAAGATCGTCCAGGGCGGCTCCACGATCACGCAGCAGCTCGTGCGGAACCTCTACATCAGCCGGGAGCAGACCTTCGAGCGGAAGCTCAAGGAGGCCTGCCTCGCGATCAAGTTGAACCGCGCCTGGTCGAAGAGGAAGATCCTCGCCACCTACATGAACCAAGTCTACTACGGCAACCTCGCCTACGGGATCGAGGCGGCCGCGCAGACGTACTTCTCCAAGAACGCCCATCAGCTGACGCTGCCGGAGGCCGCCCTGCTCGCGGGGATGCCGCAGGCGCCGTCCGACTACGACCCGTTCAACCGCACCGAGATCGCGAAGGCCCGACGCAACCAGGTGCTGCTCGCGATGCTCGGGCAGGGGAAGATCAACCGGAAGCAGTACGACTGGGCGAGCGCGCGCGGGCTCGGGCTGAAGGCGGGCCGGCTCTATAAAACGATCCGGGAGCCATACTTCTTCAGCTACGTCAGGGACGAGCTGATCGCCGAGTACGGGGTCGCCACCGTCCGCTCCGGCGGGCTCAAGGTCTACACGACGATCGATCCGCGCTTCCAGCGGGCAGCGCGGAAGGCGATCGTCGACACCCTCTACGAGAAGACCGACCCGGCGGCCGCCGTGATCTCGATCGATCCTCGCGGCGGCGCGATCAAGGCGATGACCGCGGTGACGCCGAGCCTGAAGAAGAACCAGTTCAACCTGCTTTCGCAGGCGAAGCGCCAGTCGGGGTCGACCTTCAAGACCTTCGTGCTCGCGGCAGCAGTCGAGCAGGGGATCAACCCCGCGACGACGAGCTATCTCTCGGCCCCGTTCTTCTACCGACCGACGCCGAACGGGGACTGCGAGGACGGAAGCGGGAGCTGGTGGTGCCCCAAGACGTACGACCACAGCTACACCGGCTGGACGTCGATCGAGCGGGCGACGATTCGCTCCGACAACACGATCTACGCGCAGTTGACGCTCGACGTCACCGCGGAGGCGGTCGCACGGATGGCGACGAAGCTCGGCGTCCGCTCGAAGCTCTCGACTCCGGACGGCGGGTACGTGCCGTCGATCGGGCTCGGCTCGATCGAGGTCTCCCCGCTCGACATGGCGTCGGCCTACGCGACGCTTGCCGCAGGCGGGATCTACTCGGAGCCGCGGGCGATCAATCGCGTTGTGCTCGCGAACGGCAAGGAGGACACGGAGGCCGGCTGGGGCAAGCCGAAGCGGAAGCGGGTGATCTCCGACGGCGTGGCCTCTACCGTGACGAAGATCCTCGAGCAGAACGTCCAGTACGGCACGGGCACCGGCGCCAACTACGGTCATCCGGCCGCGGGCAAGACGGGCACGACCGAGGAGCACTCGGATGCGTGGTTCGCCGGCTACACACCGCGCCTCCAGACGACGGTCTGGGTCGGCTATCCGGAGGGGAAGGTGCCGATGACGAACGTGCACGGGATCAGCGTCTCTGGCGGCACCTTCCCGGCTCAGATCTGGCGGCTCTTCATGTCCTCGGCGATCGGCCAGCTCGAGCCGCTCTCCTTCTCGGAGCCGACCGACTATCCGGAGTGGTCGTCGTTCGAGCGTGGGACGTTCGGGCGCTCGTTCGGCTACTCGAGCTCGTCGAGTTCCTCGGGTGGCTATGTCGCGCCAACTACCACGGAGCCGGAGTCCGAGCCGGAGCCTGAGCCGGAACCCGAGCCGACGCCCGAGCCCGCGGAGCCGGCGCCCGCGCAGGCGCCTGCGACGACGTCCGCGCCTCCTCCTCCTCCTCCACCACCTCCTCCTCCTCCTCCTCCTCCTCCACCACCACCGACCGAGCCTCTGCCTCCGCCGCCACCACCGACCGAGCCGCCGCCGCCTCCCCCGCTCGAGCCCTGACCGCGCTCCCACGGCCGGCAGTGGCGCGTTCCGACGGGCTCGCGCTCGTTCCCGCGTCGCTCGCGCTTGTTCTCCTCGCCGGCTGCGTCGCCGCCGCCTGGCTCGGAGGGCCGCCGCTCGTACCGTCGGATGCCGGCCGGGCGGGCGGCAGGGACGACTGGGTCTGGGTCTTCCTCGGGTGCCTGGTCGGCGCGTTCGCGCTCTACCTCGCCGCGCTCGCCGTGCTTCGCCGCGCCCAGCCCTCGCTCGTCGCGGTCGCGGCGCTTGCGGCCGCGATCCAGCTCGCGCCACTCGCAGCGCCGCTCCTGCTCTCGACCGACGCCTGGACGTACTGGGAATACGGCGAGATCGCTGCGGGCGAGGGCAATCCCTACCGCGACCTTCCGAGCGAGTATCCCGGCAATCCCGCCTACGACCACGCCGGTTTCGCCTGGCGCGACACGACCTCCGTTTACGGGCCGGCATTCACGCTCGGCTCGGAGCTCGTCGCGAGGGCCGTGGGGTCGAATCCGGACGCGGCAGCCTGGACGTTCAAGCTCCTCGGCGGGCTGGGAATGCTCGCCCTGACCGGCCTTGCAGCCCTGCTTGCCCGCGACCGGGTCTTGGCGGCGGCCCTCGTCGGCTGGAACCCCCTCTTCGCAATCCACTTCGCCGGGGGCGGGCACAACGACTCGGTGATGCTCGCGCTCGTGCTCGGCGCGCTCACGCTCGCCGCATCCAGGCGCCGCGGCGCAGCGGGCGCCGCCTGGGCGCTCGCGATCCTCGTCAAGTGGATCCCGTTGGCCTTCTTCGCCCTCCGCGCGCTCGAGGCTCGTTCGTCCGGCCGGCGGGTCGGACACCTGGGCTTCGCTCTCGCAGCGGCTCTCGTGGCCGCGCTCGCCTGCTGGCGCTACGGACTCGACTGGCTGCGAGCCTTCGGGCCGCTCGCCCGGAACGCGGAGGGCCAGACGAGCTACGCGCTCCCGCACCGGCTGGAGCAGCTCGGCCTGCCGCGCAACCTCACGCTCGCGCTCGCCGCGGCTGTCCTCGCCTACGGTTTGGTCGTGCTCGCCCGCGAGGCAATGCGCGGTCGCGTTCGGCTGGGTCGCGCGGGCTGCCTCCTGCTTGCGACGACGCCCTGGCTCGCGCCCTGGTACGCCGTCTGGGCGCTCCCGCTGGCGGCGGCCGAGGGCGACCGCAAGGCTCAGCTCGTCGCGCTCGGCTTCTGCGCGTATCTCCTCCCGCAGACGATCCTCTGACCGCTTAGCGGCGACGGAAGACCACGATCCCGTCCTCGTCAAAGACGATCCGCCAACCGGGATCGAGCCTCAGCCGGCGCAGGCGGTCGCTCGTCGCGAGCGGCGCGACTCGGTCGGCGTAGCCGGGCTGGGTCTCGTCTGCCGCGATCCAGCTGGCCCCGCCGAAGACGGGGAAGCTGAGCACGCGCCGTCGTTCGGAGAGATGGCCGCCGAGCGAGTTCGTGGCGCTGACGACGGCGTCGTCCGGGATCAGCCGCAGCGCCCGCTCCGCGACGTCGTCGTGCGCCGTCACCTCGTGCTGGCGCGAGCCGAGCGATTCCCCGCCCGGAAAAGCTCGCCAGATCGGGATCGCGCCGAGCACGTAGTTCGCGGCGATTCCCGCAACGACGACAGCCGTTACGACCGTGCGCAGACGGCCGTTGTGCCGTTTGAGCTTGGCGGTCCCGAGCACGGCTCCGACGAGCAGGCCCGGAATCGCGGCGGCGGTGTAGTGGAAGTGGATCGATGTCTGCGTCCGGGTCGAGGAGAGCAGGTTGACCGCGAGCTCGGGGAGCGCCGTCAGCGCGGCGAGCGGGGCGAGGAGCGGCAGGGCGAGGAGTGGGAGCAACAGCTCGAGCAGATACGGGATCCCGCGACCGCCGAACGCCTGCTCGAGGATTCGGAGCGGGTCGGTGAACGCGGTCTCCACGATCCCGCTCGGCGAGCCGCCGACCGCGCGGTAGCGGCCCTCGAACGGCGAGGAGCCGGCCGGGGCGAAGTGTGGGACCACGATCCCGATCGCGACGGCGGCCACTGCGGCTCCGGAA
>JACCRW010000392.1 GCA_013813345.1 Actinomycetota bacterium | reverse complement strand
AAGTCGTCGCCAGCGGCAAAATCCGTGGTCACCTTGCCGCCGACCCCGAAGGTCGCATCGAGGTCGCCCGGCGCCGCCAGAGCCGGGAGGACGAGTACGCCGAGGGAGTCGCGATGTTGGTCGCATTGCGAGACGACCCTCCGAGCTCCTATTTCGAGCTGGCGAAGTTGCCGACGATCCGGCTCCGCGCTCTGGCTGGCACGGAGGCGCAGGCACTCCTCGAGCAGAGTGCGGACGACCGGCTCGCGCCGGAGGTCCAGCGCGAGCTGGTGCGTGCTGCAGCGGGCGTCCCGCTCGCGCTCGTCGAGCTCCCGAAGCTCCTGACAGACGCGGAGCGAGCCGGTCGCGAGCCGCTGTCCACCCCCCTGCGGGTCGGCGGGTCGGTCGAGGCTGCCTTCCGCCCTCTGGTCGACGCGTTGGGAGAGGCCGAGCGGGAGGCTCTGCTCGTCGTTGCGGCGGACGACATGGGCGATGCCGACGTGATCGAGCTCGCGCTCCGGAACTCGGGGCTCGCGGCGGAGGGGCTGGATGCTGCCGCCGGAATCGGAGCCGGATTTCGCTTCCGGCACCCATTGCTGCGCTCGCTGCTCTACCAGGACGCCGACCCCGCGGCCCGGCGACGCGCGCACGCAGCTCTTGCGGACGCGCTGGCGCAGCGAGGCTTCGAAGCGCGCAGCGCCTGGCACCGCGCCCTCGCGGCCACCAACGCCGATTCGGGGGTCGCCGACACACTCGCGGACGTCGCTGCCGAGTCTCGCTCTCGAGGCGGTTTTGGACCCGCCGCCGCCGCGGGCGAGAGAGCGGCAAGGCTCACACCCGACCGAGAGCTTCGGGCGACCCGGCTCGTGGCGGCGGCCGGAGACGGTCAACTCGCCGGGCAGCTCGAGCGCGCGGGCGGTCTGCTCGAAGAAGCGCTCGAGCTGACAACCGACCCACTCGTCCGGGCGGACGCGCAGGAGCTGCGGGCGAGAGCCCTCCTCTTCTCGGGACGGCCGATGGATTCGCACGCGCTGCTCGTCGATCAAGCCGAGAGGATCAACGCGCTGAATCCCGACAAGGCGGCCCTGCTACTGGCTCAGGCCGTACTCCCGTGCCAGATGGCCGGCTGGATCTCGCGCGGCAAAAAGACCGGTGAACGGGCGGTAGCGGTCGCCGCACGGGGCGGCGAGCAGGCCCAGCTGGTGGCCGCAATGGCGCTCGCGCAGATCCTGGTCCTGTCCGGCGATGCGGCCGGTGCGACCGCGCTCCGAAATCGAGTTCGGCGCCATCCCAGGCTCGATGACCCGGTCGCGATCGCGACCTTCCTCCAGGCCGAGGCGGGTCACCTGATGGTGCTCGGGGAGCACGAGGCAGCCCGGGAGGCGATCGAGCATCTCGTCGCGCTGGCGCGCGGTGCGGCGGCCCCGGGCCTGATTCCATTCGCGCTGGCAACGCAAGCGGAGATCGACTTCCGCACGGGCCGCTGGCTCGAAGCGGCCGCCGCCGCCGCCGAGGCCGCCGAGCTCGCGGCACAGACCGGTCAGATCGCCCATGTCGCCTACTCGCTGATGATCCTCGGCAGGCTGCACGCTGCGTGCGGACGCGCGTCGGCTTCAGAGCAGGTGCTCGACGAGGCGGCCGCCATCGCCGCCGGCTTAGGCATCGACGCGATGCGGTTCTACGTGCCGGCGGCGCGCGCATTTCGCGCCCTCGGGCTGGGAGACCTCGAGGCAGCGGTCGAGGCCGCCCTCGAGGTGGATGAGATCAGCCGCGAGCGCGGCCTCCACGAGCCGGGCGTCGTCCTCTGGCCGCCCGATCTGATCGAGGCGCTGCACGGACTTGGTCGGACGCGCGAGGCGAGGGGGGCGCTCGAGCGTTTTCAGGGGGACGCCGATGCTACCGGCCGGCTCTGGGCGCTCGCCACGGCGAGCCGCTGCCGGGGGCTGCTCGCGGAGGACGACGGCTTCGAGGTCGAGTTCGAGACGGCGCTCACCCTGCACGAGGAGCTGCGGATGCCCTTCGAGCGGGCGCGAACCGAGCTCTGCCTGGGCGAGCGGCTGCTGCGGGCGGGACGTGCCGAGGCGCGGGACCATCTCCGCCGCGCCCTTGCGACCTTCGATCGGCTGGGCGCGCGACCGTGGTCGGAACGCGCGGCGGCCCGGCTGCGTTCTGCCGGCGAGCCGGCGTCGACCGCACCGGACTCGCCGACGAATCTTCTCACCGAGCACGAGCTCCGAGTGGCGCTCGCCGTCGCCACGGGAGCGTCGCCACAGGAGGCGGCCGCGCAGCTCTTCCTCAGCACGAAAACAGTGGACTTACATCTCCGCAGCCTCTACGGGAAGCTCGGCGTCGAATCCGGCGACGAGCTCAGGCGCGTGCTGACCGCCGCTCAGATCGAGGAGACCGGTGTTCCGGTTCCGGTTCCCACCGCGACAGGCTGACGGTGAGCGCGGTCGCCGAGACCGCCCTCACCCGCTCCACTGCTATGCACCCTGGTCGGCAATGCGACCGCCTCGTTGACCGCCAGGATCGCGTGCCGGGCGCCGAGGATGAACGCCGCGACCTTGAAAGTCGCCTTGCCGGCGAGCGCGTCCTCCATGTCGAACGTGTACGCGAACTCGACCGGGGACGTCTTGCTGGCCCCTGTGAACCGAAACGTCACGATCTTCGTCGACGTACGAGTAGAAGTCGCGGGCGGGGGCAGCGCCTCCACGTGCAGAGAGAGTCAGCGCCCGGCCGGCGGACACGCTTCTGGCCTGGATGTCGTAGGTCTCTCCTGGCGCCGACGACAGCTGCATTGCGTCGCTGAAGCCGAGGCAGACCTGGGGGCCGAAGCCGCCGATTACCAGGACGAGACGAAGCATGGATCACCACCTCCTCGAAGGGTCGGCGCACCTTCACGCTCACGTCTCATCCCGCGCTCTTCGGCCGCTCACGCGGCGCGGCGGCCCGCTACACGCGCGGGCCGGCTTGGACGAGATTGTCGTCGGCGCCGAACTTCGCGAAGTTCTCGTTGAACATCTTCCCGAGCTCGCGCGCCTTCTCGTCGTACGCCTCCGGATCGGACCAAGTCGTCCGCGGGTCGAGTAGAGCTCCGGACACGCCCGGAACCGCGACCGGCACCTCGAAGCCGAAGATCGGATCGGTCCGATACTCGACGCCGGCCAGCTCTCCTGAGAGCGCCGCGGAGAGCAAGGCGCGGG
>JACCRW010000149.1 GCA_013813345.1 Actinomycetota bacterium | reverse complement strand
GCGGGCGTGTCTCGCGTCGAGGCAGCTGCGAGCGGGCATCGCCTGGCGCTTCTGTTTTTCGGTCTCCTCGCTGTCCAGCTCGTTCTCGCACTGACATTCGTCCTCGTCGAGCGGCGAGCGCGGCCGGGAGCTCGGCTAAGGCGGGCCTACGGTGGAGCCCTGCTGGCCATGCTGGTCGTTGCCGCCTCGTTCGTCTTCGTCCGCTTCGGCAGCCCGCCCGAGCTCGCGTCGAAGGGCTACTCGGCGTTCACGGCGCCGCCTCCGATCATCGACGGCGATTTGAACGATCGTCTGCTCAACTTCTCCGGCAACGGCCGCGCGGATCTGTGGAGTGCCGCCTGGGAGAGCTACCGCGAGCACGAGCTGCTCGGCGCCGGGGCAGGCAGCTACGAGCGGCACTGGCTCCGCACGAGGGAGACGCCGCTCCAGGTTCGAGACGCTCACGGTCTCTACGTCGAGACGCTCGCCGAGCTCGGCCCGCTCGGCCTCGGGCTGCTGGTCGCGGCGCTCGCTGTTCCTCTGGTCGCGTTCTGGCGCAGCAACAGGACGCCGATCGTCGCCGGCGCCCTTGGCGCTTACGCAGCCTTCCTAGCCCATGCTGCTGTCGACTGGGACTGGGAGCTCAGCGCTGTGACGCTCGCCGGGCTTCTCTGCGGGGCGCTGCTCGTCCTGGCGGCACGCCACGGAGCGGCGCGCGAGCCCCGAGCGCCGGTTCGCGGCGGCGTCCTCCTCGCGGGCCTCGCGGCGGCCGCCGTCGCGTTCGCCGGGCTGCTCGGAAACAGTGCTCTCGCCTCCGCAGAGGACGCGGTTGCGGAGGGCCGCTGGGAGAGCGCTGCCTCCGCCGCCGTCCGGGCGGAGCGGTGGATGCCGTGGTCGGCCCGTCCCTGGCTCGCGCTCGGGCAGGCGCGACTCGGCGCCGGCGACACTCCCGGCGCGATCGCGAGCTTCGAGAAGGCCGTTGCCGTCGACGACGGTGACTGGCGTGCGTGGTCCGAGCTCGCGGTCGCAGCGAGCGGGCAGACGAGGTCCCGCGCCATTCGTCGCGCCACAGCGCTCAACCCCCTCGAGGCGAGCGTCCGCTCGCTGAGATCCGCGTCGGCGGGAGGAGGGTGACGCTCGCACCGCGAGCGTCACCGCTAACCATGACCCGCCACCGCGATCCACTCGCCGACGTCGCCGTGCTCGTGCCACGGATCTATTCCTACGTCGCCTACCGGATCGGCGCGGGGCCCGACGCCGAGGACGTCACGAGCGACGTCTTCGAGCGGGCGGTCCGGTACCGGAACACCTACGACCCGTCGCTGGGCGAGCCGATAGCCTGGTTGATCGGGATCGCGCGCAGGTGCATCGAAGCCGCCGGGAGGCCGCTGCCACACTCGAACGGCGATCTCGGAGACCTGGCGGCGCCGGGGGAGATCGAGTCGGAGAGCCTGCGCCGGCTGATGGTCGCCGCAGCGGTTGCACGGCTCGACCTGCGCGATCGCGATCTGATCGCGCTGCGCTACGGCAGCGATCTGAGCGCCGGCCAGATCGCCGGGATCGTCGGGATGAAGCAGAACGCCGTCGAGGTGGCGCTGCATCGAGCTCGAGCGCGCCTCCGGGAAGATCTCAGTCCGGACGACTGAGTCCGATGTCCCACGTGTGTAATGAGGCGGTAAAGAAGCCGGCTCGGGCGGTAGTGACCACTCAAAAGGGGTATTGCCGTTTAGGACGACTGTGCCTACAGTTCCCTGGGGGCTGACTAGCGGTACGGCGGTGTACGGCGGCGCACGGTAGGAGGGGGGATGAGCTCGTTGAAAGCGACTACCGGCGATAGCCTCGGCGACGCGCGCCTCGGGTACCTCGAGCCCGGCCCGCTCGTCGGGATCGCCGCGGCCCGCGGGGGGCGCGGACGGCTGCTCATGCGGCTGCTCGTCCTTGCCGACCTGACCGGCCTCCTCGGCGCGCTCCTGCTCTCCGGCCTCGTCTCCTCGCGAGGAGGCTTGGCCTACCTGCTCACGCTGCCCGTCTGGCTCGTCGCGGCTCGGTTCTACGGTCTCTACACGGGCGACAAGCGCCAAACGAATCACTCCACGATCGACGAGGTGGCGAAAGTGTTTCACCTCGTCACCGTCGGAAGCTGGGTCGCCTTCCTCGCGTCCTCGGCGTTCTCCCAGACCGCGGCGCCAGGCCGCCTGATCGGCTTCTGGGGAACGGCGATCGCGCTCATCGCCCTCAACCGGAGCGTCGCCCGGACCTTCTCGCGCCGACGAGCGTCGTACATCCAGAATGCGGTGATCGTCGGGGCCGGAGACATCGGTCAGCTGATCGGGCGCAAGCTGCTCCAGCATCCCGAGTACGGGATCAAGCTCGTGGGCTTCGTCGACGCCGAGCCGAAGG
>JACCRW010000141.1 GCA_013813345.1 Actinomycetota bacterium | reverse complement strand
GCTTCGGCCGCTCGGGGTCGACGAGAGCGCCGCGCCCCGGTTGGACTCGGCGGGACCAGCTCGCGCTGCCGCTCGCCGCCGCTCTCGTCGTCATGGGTGCGCTGTGGCTCTAGCGTGCCTCGAACGGCTGACGTACGCCTATCCTGGAGCGCCTCCGGCGCTCCAGGACGTAACGCTGACGCTTGCTCCCGGCGAGGTTGTCGCGCTCCTCGGCCCGTCCGGCTCCGGCAAGTCGACGCTCCTGCGGGCGCTCTCGGGGCTCGTGCCGCACTTCCACGGCGGTCGCTTCGCCGGCCGAGCCGTCGTCGCCGGGCTCGACACGAGGAGGGCGCGACCTGCCGAGCTCGCGGGAACCGTCGCCACGGTCTTCCAGGATCCGGAGGATCAGGTCGTGATGACGATCGTGGCGAACGAGGTCGCGTTCGGGCTCGAGAATCTCGGCACCCCGCCGGCCGAGATCTGGCCGCGCGTCGAGCGGGCGCTCGCGTCGGTCGACGCGCTCCACCTCTGGGGGCGTAAGACCGTCGAGCTCTCCGGCGGCGAGCTCCAGCGCGTCTGCCTCGCCTCGGCGCTTGCGCTCGAGCCGAGGCTCCTCCTCCTCGACGAGCCGACGTCGCAGCTCGATCCCGACGCGGCGGCGCTCTTCCTCGCGGCGGTCGAGCGGCTCGGCGCCACCGTCGTCCTCTCCGAGCAGCGCGTCGGCCGTGCGCTCGAGCTCGCGACGCGCGCCCTCTTCGTCGAAGACGGCCGGTTACTCCTCGACGCGCCGACCCCGGACGCCCACGAGTGGCTCGCGGCGAACAGGCCGAGCTGGACGAGCCCAAGTGTTGTTCCAACACAAAGTCCGACACGTCCCTCGGAGACGGTTCTCGCGCTTCGCGGAGTGGCGTTCGGCTACCGCGGAGGACCGGCCGTTCTGGACAGGGTGGACCTCTCCGTCGGGCGCGGCGAGATCGTCGCCCTCTCGGGACGCAACGGGTCCGGGAAGACGACGCTCGCCAAGCTCGCGGCCGGCCTGCTCGAGCCGAATTCGGGATCGGTACTTTGCCTCGGGCGAGCCGGCTACCTCTCGCAGGACCCCGGCCGCTACGTCGTCTGCGAAACGGCACTCGCCGAGGTCGCGCTGGCGGTGCACGGCGACGAAGCCCGCGCTCATTCGGCTCTCGCGCGCTTCGGGCTCGGCTGGGCGTGCGCGCGCCACCCGCGCGATCTCTCGAGCGGCGAGCGCGAGCGCCTCGCAATCGCCGCAGTCGCGGTCGCGGAGCCCGATTTGCTCGTCCTCGACGAGCCGACGCGCGGCCTCGATCCCCACCGCAAGCTCGAGCTCGGCCGCTGGCTCGAGGACTACGCAGCCGCAGGCCACGCCGTCCTCGTCGCCACCCACGATCACGAGCTGCCCGCCCACCGACGAATCGGACTTAGTGTTGAAACAACACAAGCGCCTCTCGCAGGAGAGCTCGTTGCCGTCTAGGGCCGTCACCGCCTGCGCCGCGCTCGCGTTCGCGCTCTCCGCTTGGGCTGCGCTCGACCCGGACCGCGGCGCTCTGGCCGTCCTGCTCGCCGCGTTCGCGGTCGTCGCGGCCGGGTTCGCCTGGCTCGAGGGAGGAACGGTCTCCGCGCGCGACCTGACGCTCGTCGCGACGCTGGGCGGTCTCGCTGCGGCGGGCCGCGTCCTCTTCGCGCCCGTTCCGAGCGTCCAGCCGGTGACGGTGATCGTCGCAGCCGCCGGGGTCGCGCTCGGGCCGAAGCGGGGCTTCGCCGTCGGGGCGCTCGCCGCGCTCGCCTCCAACTTCTTCCTCGGCCAGGGCCCGCACACGCCCTGGCAGATGCTCGCTTGGGGCGGCTGCGGCCTCGCCGGAGGGTTACTGGCGCCGTTCCTGCGCAACCGATTCGCATTCGCGGCCTTCGCCGTCGCGCTCGGGTTCGCCTTCGGCATGGTGATGGACGTCTGGCTTTGGTACGGGTTCTATCCGCACACCGAGGCGGCGCTCCTGGCGCGGCTCGGGGCGGGAGTCCCCTTCAATGTCGCCCACGCGGCCGGCAACGTCGTCCTGGCGCTCGTCGCGGGGCCGGAGCTGCGGCGGGTGCTCGAGCGCTTCGAGCGACGCGGGAGGACGGAGGTCGTATGGGCCTGAACGTCGCCACCCTCGTGGCGGTCGTCGCCCTCGCGACGCCCGCCGGCTACGTCGCCGCCCAGCAGCACGACGACGGCGGCTTCGGCGATCCCCAGCTCACCGCGTGGGCGACGCTCGGGCTCGCAGCCAGCGGAGCAGACGCCGCCACCCTCGACCGAGCGGCCGCCTATCTGGCGAGGCAGGAGCCGCGCGAGCCGACCGAGCTCGCTCTCGTCGCCATGGCCCGCACGGTCTCGGGGGACCGTCCAGAGGCGTTGATCGTCCGCCTTCGTGCCCACCGGCCCGGAAAGCTCCTGAACGCGACGATCTGGACGATCCTCGCGCTCCGCCAAGCCGGTGAGCCGGCGCCGCCGCAGCTCGTCCGCTCCCTCCGAGCTGCCCAGCACAGCTCCGGCGGCTGGTCGTGGCACGCGGCGGCCGCCCCCGACACGAACGACACCGCCGCCGCGATCCAAGCGCTTCGCGCCGCCGGAGTCGGTGGTCGCCCGATCCCCCGCGCCGTCGGCTTCCTGCGTCGCCACCAGAACAGCGACGGCGGCTTCGAGCTCACCGACGGGCGCGGCTCCGATGCTCAGTCGACGGCCTGGGCGATCCAGGCGCTGCTGGCCGCCGGCCACGCGCCCGGCGCTCCTGCCTACCGCTACCTCGCCAACCTCCGCCGGCCCGACGGAAGCTATCGCTACTCGGCCCGCTACGCGACGACGCCGCTCTGGGTGACCGCGCAGGTCCTGCCCGCCCTCGCCCGGCGGCCGTTTCCGCTCAGGTTGGGCAGCCGCTGATAAGAGCCCTACGCGTAAGAGGTTTGTAACGACGGTGTCCGGACTGATCCGCCGGAGCAGGTGAGAACTAATCCCCGTGACACCTATTCGGAGGTACCTTGATGAAACGGATCCGCTTGCTCCTGCTCGTTACGGCGCTGCTCTGCGCCGCCGGCCTCGGCCGTGCGGCCACAGCCGAGGCTGCCGAGCTCTTCTACGGCGTCGACACCCAGAACCGGCTGATCAGCTTCAACAGCGATACGCCGACGGCGATCACCCGCATCGCCTTCACGGGCCTTCCGGCCGGGGAGCAGATCGTTGGCCTCGATCAACGGCCGTTGAACAAGCAGCTCGTCGCCCTCTCGAGCGCGAGCCGCCTCTACCGGATCGACATCGCAACCGGCGCCGCGACCGCGATCGGGACGGCTCCGTTCGCACCAGCGCTCGTCGGCGCCTCGTTCGGCTTCGACTTCAACCCGACCGTCGACCGGATCCGCGTCACCACGGATGCCCGTCAGGATCTCCGGCTGAATCCCGATAGCGGCGCGACCGCGGCCGTCGATGGCGTCCTCACCTACGCCGCCGGTGACTCCGGCGCAACCGCGACGCCTCGCATCGTCGGCTCGGCCTACACGAACAGCGTCGCCGGCGCGACGACGACGACGCTCTTCGACATCGACGCTGGTCGCGACTTCCTCGCGATCCAGAACCCGCCGAACAACGGCACTCTGGTCAGCGTCGGCGCCCTCGGGGTCGATGCGGGCGACAACGCCGGCTTCGACATCTCCTCGGTCGACGGGATCGCCTATGCGGCGCTCCAGGTCTCGCCAAGCCTCTCGTCCGGCCTGTACCGGATCAACCTGATGACCGGCGCGGCCACCCTCGCCGGCCGGATCGGCGGCGGCACGCCCCTGCGGGCGCTGGCCGCGGTCGGAACGGCGCCGGCGGATACGACACCGCCGACGCTCGGGATCGCGACGAGCTTCTCGTCGAAGGTCTCAACGCTGCTCCGCAGCGGCGTCACTCTCCGCGCGACCTGCTCGGAGAGCTGCGCGCTCACCGCTCGGATCCTGCTCGGCTCGCGGCAGATCGGCGGCGGCAGGACGATCACGACCGACGTCGCCGGCACGACGACGTTCAAGGTCGGCTTCACGACCGCGGCCAAGAAGCAGTACGCCAGGAACCGGACGCTGACCCTGTCGCTCGTCGTCACCGCTCGCGACGCGGCCGGGAACACGGTCACGCGGCGCTCGATCCTGCGCGCCCGGCGCTAGGCACCATCTTCGCCTCGCCGGCCAAGTAACAGACTGTTACTTGGCCCGGCGGTCGAGGACGAACGTGTAGTGCTTCGCGAACGGCCGGTACCCGAGCCGGCGGTTGACCGCGAGCATCGCCGCGTTCGTGTCGTGGTTGTCGGTCAGCACGATCGCGATCCCCCGTTCGGCCGCGCGAGCGAGCGCCGCTGCCTTGGTCGCGCGAGCAAGCCCGCGTCCCCGAAACGCTCGCAGCGTGCCTGTGAAGGAGTTCATTGCGCGGCCGGACTCGTAATCCGCTGAGAGGTAGCTGATCGCGACCGGGCGTCCATTCACGCACGCCGCCTGACTGAGCTCGAGATCAAGATCAGGGTGTTGCCAGCGCCGCTGCTTCCATTGGTCGAACGTCAGCTGGTCCTGTGGCGTCTCGTGGGGAATATCGCGCGAGGCGGCGACGTCGACGCCGAAGATCAGCTTGGCATCCATCTCTGTCATCGGGCAGACGACGCTCTCCGTGTCTTCGACTCCGCATGACTCCACGACGCGAGGATCAACCGCAGAGACCGAGCTCGTCCAGGCGAGCCGAAAGCCACGCCGTTCTGCGAACGCGCGGTCGTCCTCGCCGGTGTAGGCGAACAGCTTGGGGGCGCTCGAAACATGCTCGAGGGCGCGCTCGAGCAGTGCAGAGCCAAGTCCCCGGCGGCGTTGAGCCGGCAGTACCGCGACCCGGACGCTCGCGGAGCCGTCGGACTCCTCGTAGCGCAGCAGGGACGTGGACCAGCCGATGATCGCTCCGGCCGCTTCGGCGACCCACACCGCGAGGCGAGCCTCCGCGGGCGCGGTGTCGTATCGGTGTCGGAACCCGGCCTCGGTTTGGA
>JACCRW010000131.1 GCA_013813345.1 Actinomycetota bacterium | reverse complement strand
ACCTTCCAGACGGGGCTCGTCGAGCCTCTCGAGGAGCCGGACGATCCCGCCGAGAGCGCAGATGCCGAGCGCGCCCGCGAGCTCTTCCGCAAGCTCGTCGAGCTCACCGGCGCCGAGGTCGAGGAGCCCGCGGTCGGCACGGAGCTGCTCTCGTTTGAGCTGGCGGGACGCTTCGAGTTCGCTCCCGAGCTGAAGCAGCGGTTGCTCCAGCTCACCTCCGAGCGCGAGCGGGTCAAGGTCCTCGCCGATCTGCTGGAGGGCGCGGCCCAGGCCGTCGAGCGGGAGCAGGACGTCGCCCAGCGCGCCGCCTCGAACGGCAAGGTCGATCCGAGGGGTTAGATGGTTGATCGGAGAATCACGGCGGGCCGGATGACGGCCACGACACGGTGCCGGATCACCACCCTCGCGAACCGCACAGGCCCCCGGGCCTGCACGGCTCGCGAGTGCGGCGCCCAGCTTGGTCGTGACCGCCCCCGGCTGCGCGCCATTTTCCGATCAACCATTTAGCGGCGATGCGGCCAGTACCATGAGGGCCATGGCCGTCACAGCCGTCGCGAAGCTCGACGCCGAACGCCTGCGCGCCGACTTCCCCTACCTCGAGGAGCTCCAGAACGGCCGTCCGGTCGCCTTCCTGGACTCGGCGGCGTCGAGCCAGAAGCCGCGCCAGGTGCTCGACGCGATGACCGACTTCTACTCCCACTCCTACGCGAACGTGCACCGCGGCGTCTACCGCCTCGCGGAGCGCGCGACCGACGCCTACGAGGGGGCGCGGGTCAAGGTGGCGGCGTTCGTGAACGCGCCGTCGGAGCGCGAGGTGATCTTCACGCGCCAGGCGACGGAGGCGCTCAACCTCGTCGCGTACGCCTGGGGGCTCGACAACCTCGGCCCCGGCGACCTCGTGATCGTGAGCGAGCTCGAGCACCACTCGAACTTCGTTCCCTGGCAGTACATCGCCGGACGCACCGGCGCCGAGTTCCGGACGATTCCGATCGACGACGCCGGCGAGCTCCAGCTCGATGCGCTCGACGGGCTGGCGGCGGCAGGGCAGGTCAAGGTCGTCGCGACCGGGCTCGTCTCGAACACCCTCGGCACGGTCAACCCGGTCGAGAGGCTGACCGCCTGGGCGCACGAGCAGGGCGCGATCATGGTCGTGGACGCCGCTCAGGCCGCGCCGCATCGGGCGATCGACGTCCAGGCGCTCGACTGCGACTTCCTCGCGATCTCCGCCCACAAGATGTGTGGGCCGAGCGGTGTGGGCGCGCTCTGGGGCCGCCGCGAGCTGCTCGAGCGGATGTCGCCCTTCAACCTCGGCGGCCACATGATCCGCACGGTCACCGCCGAGGAGACGACCTGGGGCCAGCTCCCGTACAAGTTCGAGGCGGGCACGGGGCCCATCGCTGAGGCCGTCGGCTTCGGGGCCGCGATCGACTACCTGAGCGCGATCGGACTGGAGTCGATCGCCCGCCACGAGCACGAGTTGACCGAGTACGCCCTCGGTCGGCTAGCCGAGCTCGATTGGGTCGAGACCTATGGACCGCCCGCTGAGCGCCGCGCCGGGATCGTCTCGTTCAACGTCGAGGGGATCCATCCCCACGATGTCTGCCAGATCCTCGACTGGGAGGGCGTTGCGATCCGCGGCGGTCATCACTGCACCCAGCCACTGATGCATCGCCTCGGCGTGATCGCGACCAACCGCGCGAGCTTCTACCTCTACACCGTGCCCGAGGAGATCGACCGGCTCGTCGCCGGGCTCGAGAAGGTCAAGAAGAGCCTCGGTTGACGATTCTGCTCGCGTCTCTGGGGCGTCGCTCGTGGTGCGTAGGCCGGTGGCACAGTACGGAGGTACGGGCCGCGGGCTGGAGCGCCGCGAGCGGCGTCAGCCGGGCGCGGAGCCCGGCTCTGCCGGGCGAGAGCGACAGGCGGCCAGAGGCGTGAGCAGCGAGTTCGACCAGCTGTATCGGGAAGTCATCCTCGACCACTACCGCAACCCGCGCGGCCACGGCGTGCTCGAGCATCCGGATGCGGAGGCCGAGGGCCAGAACCCGCTTTGCGGAGACGAGATCTCGATCTCGGTCGCCTTCGACGGCGACACGATCTCGGATGTCCGCTTCGAGGGGCGAGGCTGCGCGATCTCGCAGGCGGCTACCTCGATGCTGACCGAGCTCGTCGTCGGCCGCGATGCGGCGGAGGTGGCGAGGCTGCCGAAGGAGGAGCTGCTCGACGAGATCGGGATCCCGCTCACCCCCGTTCGGCTCAAGTGCGCCCTGCTCGGTT
>JACCRW010000112.1 GCA_013813345.1 Actinomycetota bacterium | reverse complement strand
CGGTCGCCGAGGTCGCGCACCGCATAGAGGAGCGAGGTCTTCACGCCCGAGAACGAGAAGTCGAGACCGTCCAGGCGGGCGACCGGGAACGTAAATGCGTCCGCGTCGCCTTCCTGCGCGAGCCTGTCGATCGCCGCGCCACCGGGGTAGCCGAGCCCGAGAAGCCGCGCGCCCTTGTCGAACGCCTCGCCGGCCGCGTCGTCGACGGTCGTCCCGAGCACCTCGAAGCCGCCGCGCTCGCGCACGTCGAGGAGCAGCGTGTGGCCGCCGCTCGCGAGCAGGCAGACGAACGGCGGCTCGAGGGGATCGGGCGCGAGGTAGAGGGAGGCGACGTGGCCGTCCAGGTGGTCGACCGGCGCGAGCGGCAGCCGCCGTGCCCAGGCGAGGGCTTTCGCCGCGGAGAGGCCGACGAGGAGCGCCCCGACGAGCCCAGGGCCCTGCGTCACCGCGATCCGCTCGACCTCGTCGAGCGTCGCCCCCGCCTCCCCGAGCGCCTCCCGGAGCACAGGCGTGACGAGCTCGAGATGCCGTCGCGACGCCACCTCGGGGACGACCCCGCCGTAGCGCGCGTGCAGATCGGCCTGCGAGGAGACGACGTTGGCTCGGATCTCACCGTCGGCGGTGACGAGCGCAGCCGCCGTCTCGTCACAGGACGTCTCGATGCCGAGGATCATGCGCTCTCGGCTCGGCCCTGGATCGGATCGCGCCACATGATCACGGCGTCCTCGCGGTTGTCCGTGTAGTAGCCGCGGCGGACACCGCGGGCGTGGAAGCCGAGACCCTCGTAGAGCTTGATCGCGCCCTTGTTGGAGACGCGCACCTCGAGCGTGTAGCCGCGCCGCTCGTCGCTCGAGGTCACCTGGAAGAGCCGGTCGAGAAGCATCCTCGCGATCCCGCGGCGGCGCTGAGACTCGGCGACGGCCACGTTCATCACATGCCACGCGTCGACGTAGCGGGAGATGATCAGATAGCCGAGCAGCTCCTTCGTCTCGGCCTCGAACGCGCCGAGGGAGAGCGAGGACGGCTTCGCGAGCTCGCTCGCAAACATCGAGCGCGACCACGGCGTCGGGTACGAGGCGCGCTCGATCGTCTCGATCGCGGACAGGTCGCGCAGCTCCAGCTTGCGCAGCTCGACATTCACCCCGTCGACGCCTTCGCGTCGGGCTGGCGCACGTACAGCGGCTCGACGAGCTCGGCGGGGCCGAAGTCGCGTGCGAGCGCGGCGTGGAAGCGGGCGCGTGGGAGGTGGCCCTCGTCGCCGTCCGGCGGCACCTCGGCTCCCGCGGCTTCGAAGACCTCGCGATAGCGAACGGCACCGTCCCCGACGAGCACGGTGCCGGGCTCGAAGGCGAGCTCGGCCGGAGCGAGCACGCGCGGTCCGGCAACGAAGATCTCCCGCCGCTTCGCGTCGATCACGGCGAGCGCTTGCGGAGCGCCGGCGGCAAGCGCGTCGAGCGTCGAGACTCCGGCTGCCGGGATCGCGAGCGCGAGCGCCAGCCCTTGCGCCGCCGCCAGCCCGATCCGCGTGCCCGTGAAGCTGCCGGGACCGACGCCGACCGCGAGTGCCTCCAGCTCGCCCGCGTGCGCGCCCGCTCGCCGGAGCAGGGCGTCGACGTCCTCGAGCAGGGTCGACGGCCGAGAGACCCGCTCGCCGAGCACCTCACCGTCGGCGACGAGTGCGCTCGTCGCCCGGTCCGTCGCGGTGTCGAACGCCAGGATCAGCACGTCCGAGCCGTTCTACCAACCCGGCCTCGGCACCGTCGAGCCTGATCGAGCGAGTCGCAGGGTCGACGTGCCCGAGCCGGACGCGCAGGCGCGCCGCCGGTAGGCCCGACCCGGCCGCCTCGGGCCATTCGACGAAGACGATCGCATCCTCGAAGTACGGCTCCAGGTCGCCCCACTCGGCAGCGGAGACGCCGGTGAAGCGGTAGAGGTCAAGGTGCGAGACGTCGGGGTCGCCCTCGTAGCGGTGCCCGATCGTGTAGGTCGGGCTCGTCACGGGCGCCGTCACCCCGAGCGCCCGGCAGGCCCCGCGGACGAAGGTCGTCTTCCCCGTGCCCAGCTCGCCCGACACCGTCACGACATCCCCGACACGCAGCTCCCGGGCAACGCTGCCGGCGATCGCCTCGGTTTCCTCAGGCGACGAGGAGAGCATCTCCGTTCCAGGTCGAGCCCGTGCCAGAACCTCCTCGATGAACGCCTGCTTGTGCACGCCGCGATACCAATCGCCCCGCTTCTGCAGCAGCGATCGCTTGAGAGCCTCGTACCTTCGCGCCAGCTCGGGATCTGCGCGCAGCGCATCCCTGAAGCGCAGGTAGTCGATCCAGCCGCGTCCGCCCCACTCGACGAGGTGCACGATCGCCTCGCGCGGGAACGTCGGCCCACGCCGAAAACGCCGCTCCTCGGGCCTGCTGTCCGCAGCGGCCTCGTACCCCAGAGCCTCCATTCGCTCGACAGCGCCGTCAGGCAACGCCAGCGTCGTGACGCCGACGGCGATGTCGACGGTCGGCTTGGCGGCTAGACCAGGGACAGAGGTGCTGCCCACGTGCTCGATCTCGATCACCACGTCGCCGAGCGCCTCTCGAATGGTGGCGGCCTCTGCTCGGAAGCGCTGCGCCCAACGCCGGTCGTGAGGGGCGAGCTCGATCGTCACACGACGATCGTAGGTGCTAGAAAAGGCCGAGTTGCACGGCCGGCGCGTGGGCCGGCTCGAGCGCCTGAGCGCTCGCGGGGGTTGTGAGAGTCCCTTGCGATTCCGAGCTACGAGCCTCTCGTCCGAGCAGCTCCGGGATCCGGGCAAAGTCCTGCTCGAGCACCTTCTGCATCGACGGCGTGTAGAGAGCGGCGGCCGGATGGAAAAGCGGATAGAGAGTGACCGCGTTGCCGCCGAGCACGACCTGCTGCTCGACTCCGTGGACACGGGTGATTCCGGCCGGCTTGCCGGAGAGCAGCTTCGTCGCGAAGTTGCCGAGCGTCGCGACGAGCGTCGGCCGGATCAGCTCGATCTGGCGGAAGAGGTGCGACTCGCAGGCTTCGATCTCCTCCGGATGCGGATCGCGATTCCCGGGAGGTCGGCATTTGATGACGTTCGCGATGTAGACGTCGGTGCGCGTGAGCCCGATCCCGTCGAGCAGCCTCTCGAGCAGCTTCCCGGCCTGCCCGACGAAGGGGATCCCGTTCTGATCCTCATGGAAGCCCGGCGCCTCGCCGACGAACATCAGCTCCGCACGCGGATCGCCGGAGCCGAAGACGACCTGTGTCCGGCTCGCCGCCAGCGGACACCGCGTGCAGCCGAGGGTCTCGTCGCGATAGTCGGCGAGGAGGTCGCTCACTGAGAGTGAGTCTACGTCGAGGCCCGGACGGCTAGCAGGAGCCGCAGGAGCCGCCGCAGCAGCCGCCGCCACCACCGCTTGAGCGGGGCTGCGACGTAATACCGGCGACCGCAAAGCTCGACATCTGCTTCAGCACGTTGCCCGCGCCACACCCCGGGCAGGCAACCGGCTGCTCGGCGTTCCGGACGAGCTCCTCGAAGTGCGACTCGCACTCCATGCACGCGTATTCGTAGATCGGCATGGCCCCACTCTACCCCGCGTCCAGCGCTTCCTCGGCCTTCTCCCCGTGCTCGACGATATCGCCGGGCTTGAAGAGAACCTGCTCGAGGACGTCGGCCCAGACGGGCTTGCGCCGACCGAGGAACTCGAGGTTCATGGCGAAGTGCTTGAACTCCTCGCCCTGCGCGTTCTCCATGATCGCCCGCGCCTCCTCGTCCTTTTCGACCGCGAGGCGCTGCTCATACCAGCCGATCGCCTCCGCCTCCTCGATCAGCGAGGCGCAGATCCGCGCGAAGGTTCGCGTCTCCTCGGGCAGCTCCTCCGGCGGCTCGTGGTACTGGTCGAACGGCACGACCGGCACTCTATGGAAATGAGGTGGACAGCGACGACGTTGAGCGGCGAGCTCGTGCGCCTCGAGCGGCTCGGGCCCGAGCATGAGGTCGGCCTGTGGGAGGCGTCGCGCGACCCGCGGATCTGGGAGTGGATGAGCATCCTCCAGCCACAGAGCCGTGACCAGATGCACGCCTATGTCGAGGCTGCGCTGGCGAACGCCGCAGCCGGTGACGAGCTCCCGTTCGCGACGGTCAGCGAGAGCGACGGCCGGGTCGTGGGGAGCAGCCGCTTCCTCGCGCTCCGACCCGAGCACGGCAGCCTCGAGATCGGGTGGACGTGGCTCGACCCGCAGATGTGGCGCACAGGTGCGAACGTCGAGGCCAAGCTGCTGATGCTCGCCGATGCCTTCGAGCGGCTCGGCTGCCGCCGCGTCGAGCTGAAGACGGACGCGAGAAACGAGCGCTCACGCGCCGCGATGGAAGCGCTGCCGGCGCAGTTCGAGGGCGTGCACCGCCGGCACATGCTCGTCCGCGGCGGCGAGAACCGCGACTCGGCGTGGTACAGCGTGATCGCGGAGGAGTGGCCGGAGGTGCGAGCGAACCTGCTTCGGCGGCTCGGCCGCTAGAGGTCGATTCCGCGCACGGAGACCGTCACGCGGTCGCCTCCCCGGCCTTGGCGCTCGCCAGGAAGCGATGAAGCTCCTCGACCGCGGCCGGCGCGTCGCGGAAGACCGAGTGGCGCGCGCCGGGAAAGCTCCGGAAACGCGCCGCCTCCGGCAGATGGCGGACGACCTCCTCCACGGAGGCGAGGGGCGCCCAGGCATCGTCCTCGCCTGCGAGCACGAGGGTCGGCGCCTCGAGCCGTGCCAGCTCGTCGCGGAGGTCGAGCTCGCGCGCCTCGCCGAGCATCCAACCCATCAGCACGTCCGGACGCCAATCGGCGCGGATGATCACATCACTCGTCAGCTCGTAGCTGGAGAGGAGCGGAAAACAGACGCGGAGGAAGTCCGCGAACGCACGCTCGTCCATCCCGCCGTAGAACCGCTCGGCTACCTCGCGGGCAGCCGCGCCTCCCAGCCGCTCGTAGACGGCGATCGATCGTTCCGGCACCATCCGCGCCACGGGCGCCGCGAGCACGAGCCCGCCCGCATGCCCAGGATGGCGGGAGGCGTAGCGAATCGCGACGAGGGAGCCGAAGCCGAGCCCGAGCACGATCGGCCGCTCGATCCCGAGCGCGTCGCAGAGCTCGCGCACGTCGTCCGCCCAGCGATCCAGCCTCAGCGCTTCTGGTTCGGCCGGGTCGCTGCGACCACCGCCACGCTGATCGAGGTAGACGACCTGCGCCTGCGGCACGAGCGACGGCCCCACCTGCACCTTGAAAAGACCGTGGTCGAAGCCCGGCCCGGGATGGAGCAGGAGCACAGTCGGCCGCTCGCGCATCCAGGGGCCCTCGGGCACCAGCTTGGCGCCGTCCACGTCGAAGTAGAGCCGCGTGTCGCCGACCGCAATGCGCACCGGGCTAGACTAACGCCGCCCGGTATCCGGAACCCCCGGAACTGGAGCCACAGCGAAGATGATCACGAGCGTTCACGTCGTCGGCGCGGGGCGCGTCGGCTCGGCTTTGGCCGCCAGGCTCGCCGAGCGCGGCCTCCTGCTGACCGAGCGCGGTCCCGACCTCGTCCTGCTCTGCGTCCCGGATCGCGCCATCGCCGAGGTCGCCCGGACAGTGGATTCAGGCCCGTGGATCGCTCATGTAAGCGGCGCGACCCCGCTCGCCGCGCTCGACCCCCACACGCGCCGCTTCGGCTTGCACCCATTGCAGACCTTCACCCGAGCGCGCGGCGCCGAGCAGCTCGACGGAGCGTTCGCCGCCGTGACGGCCGCCACCGAGGCGGCGCGGGAGGTCGGCTTCTGGCTCTCGCGCACGCTCGGGCTCGAGCCGTTCGCGCTCGCCGACGAGAAGCGCGACGCCTACCACGCGGGCGCCGCGATCGCCTCGAACTACCTCGTGACGCTGCGGCGCGCGGCCGGATCGCTGCTCGAGGCGGCAGGTGCGCCACCGGAGTCGCTCGAGCCGCTGATGCTCCGGACGATCGAGAACGGCTTCGAGCTGACCGGGCCGATCGCGCGCGGCGACTGGGCCACGGTCGAGACGCACGTTGCCGCGATCCGCCGCGAGCGACCAGAGCTCGAGTCGATGTATACGACGCTCGCCGAGACGACGAAGGAGCTCCTGTGAAGACGGTCGTGACGATCGCAGACTTGCGCGAGGCGCTCGCGCCGGCCCGCGACCGCGGCGACTCGGTGGGGCTCGTACCGACGATGGGCGCCTTCCACGATGGGCACGGCTCGCTCTTCCGCGCCGCCCGCGAGGAGTGCGACACGGTCGTCGTCAGCCTCTTCGTCAACCCCGCCCAGTTCGAGAAGGATGTGGATCTCGATGCCTATCCGGGCGATCTCGAGGCCGACATGGCATTCGCGGCGGAGGCCGGGGTCGACCTCCTCTTCACACCGTCCGCGGCCGAGCTCTATCCGCCCGGCTTCCAGACTTGGGTCGAGGTCGAGGAGCTCGGCCGCAGGCTCGAAGGCGAGCACCGGCCGGGTCACTTCCGCGGAGTCGCCACGGTCTGCCTGAAGCTCCTCAACCTCGTGCAACCGACGCGGGCGTACTTCGGGCAGAAGGACGCGCAGCAGGTCGCGGTGCTCCGGCGGATGATCGACGACCTCGAGCTCGAGCTGCCGCTGCGCGTGCTCCCGACGGTTCGCGACCTCGACGGGCTCGCCTTCTCGTCCCGCAACGCGCGGTTGACGCCCGCCGATCGCAGGCTCGCCCTCGCCCTGCCGCGAGCCCTCGAGACCCGCGACCTCGAGGCCGCCCGAGCTGAGCTCGCAGGCCTCGACGTCGACTACGTGGAGCTCGTCGACCTCGACCCGCCCGTCCTCGCCGCCGCCGTCCGCGTCGGCTCCACCCGCCTGATCGACAACGTCGTCCTCGAGAAGGAGAAGCCATGACCACTCGCCCTCGCAAGCCCGCGCCGGGAACCCCAGCCCCGGGCAAGCTCGCGCTGACCGAGCTCGCCGAGCTGAAGGCACGGCGTCAGCCGATCGCGATGATCACCGCGTACGACGCGCCGTCCGGCCGGCTCGCCGATGCCGCCGGCGCCGACGTCATCCTCGTCGGCGACTCGGCAGCGATGACCGTGCTCGGCCACGACTCGACCGTGCCGGCCACGATGGACGAGATGATCGTCCTCACGCGCGCCGTCAACAGGGGCGCCCGCCGTCCGCTCGTCGTCGCGGACATGCCGTTCGGCTCCTTCCAGGTCTCCGACGAGGAGGCGCTCGGGAACGCGATCCGCTTCCTCAAGGAGGCGAGCGCGGACGCGGTCAAGGTCGAGGGCGCAGGCGCGACGCTCTCGCGGGTTCGCGCGCTCGTCGGCGCCGGCGTGCCGACGATGGGGCACATCGGCCTGACCCCGCAGTCGGCCACGATGCTCGGCGGCTTCAAGGCGCAGGGCCGGACCGCGGAGAAGGCGCGCCGGTTGGTCGACGACGCGCTCGCGCTCGAGGCTGCCGGTGTCTTCGCGCTCGTGCTCGAGGCGGTTCCCGCTCCCGTCGCCGCTCGGATCACGGAGCTGCTCTCGATCCCGACGATCGGGATCGGCGCCGGCGGCGAGTGTGACGGCCAGGTACTCGTCTGGCACGACCTGCTCGGGCTCTACGAAGGCCGCTCGCCGCGGTTCGTCAAGCAGTACGCCGACCTCGCGACCGAGATCACGAAGGCTGTCTCCGCCTACGTCGCCGACGTCCGCGAGCGCCGCTTCCCCGAGGAGCAGCACACCTACTCGATGCCCGAGGAGGAGCTGGCGCTCTTCGAGGCGACGCTAGAGGACGCTCGGGAGGTAGGCGAACGCCGCTAGGAAGAGCGCGACGAGGCCAAGCGCGCCGAGCGAGCGCCACCAGCTCCAGCCGTGGACCGCGCGGACTCCGAGGAGGAGGAGCGCCGCCGACCAGAGCGCGAAGCCGAGCTCGAGCCCGTCGAAGACCAAGTCGGCGGCGCCGTCGTCCGAGCCGCCGGTCCGGAAGACGTCGCTGCCGAGCGCCGCCAGCTCGAGCGGCCAGACGAGGAAGAGCGAGAGCGCGAG
>JACCRW010000089.1 GCA_013813345.1 Actinomycetota bacterium | reverse complement strand
TCGATGCTGACCGAGCTCGTCGTCGGCCGCGATGCGGCGGAGGTGGCGAGGCTGCCGAAGGAGGAGCTGCTCGACGAGATCGGGATCCCGCTCACCCCCGTTCGGCTCAAGTGCGCCCTGCTCGGTTTCGGCGTCCTCAAGGTGGCGCTGAACAAGGGCAAGGGGACGCCGCTGCCCGAGGAATGGTCGAGCAGCGACGACCTCTCCTTTCGTTGACCGTCGAAGTCTGCCCGGTCGCGGAGCTTCCGCCCGGCCACGTCAAGATCGTCTACGCGGGACTTGTCGGAGTCGGCGTCTACAACTGCGCCGGCAAGCTCTATGCGATCGAGGATCGCTGCTCGCACGACGACGGGCCGCTCGCCGAGGGCGACTGGGAGCCGGAGCTATGCGTCGCGATCTGCCCGCGTCACGGGGCGCGCTTCGACATCACGACCGGGAGCGCCCTGACCCTGCCGGCCTTCGAGCCCGTGGAGACTTTCCCGGTCAGGATCGAGGACGGCTGGGTCAAGGTCGACGTCCCTACCGCATGACGCCGAGCGCGATCGTCGCGACGTAGCCGCCCTTCCCGTCCTTCGCGAGGCGCACCTGCGAGCGGCTGCCGCCGTTCCGGAAGATCGAGTCGTCGGTGTTTCGCGTCGTGCGGGCACCCCGCGATCGGTACGGGGCCTGGCGGTAGACGGCATCCGTCACCGCATCATTGAAGTAGAGCTGGCCCGTGTGGACGACGCTGCCGCCGAGGTGCACCTTCACGTGGATGTGGACGGTTCGGCCCGGATACCAGCCGGGATAGATCGTCGTGAACCGCGCCAGGCCCTTCGCATCCGTTCGCTGGCCGCCGCGGAGGAACGTCCGGCTCGAAGCGCCGCCGCCGAAGCCGGAATAGAGGCCCGCCGCGTCGCAATGCCAAATCTCGACGAGCGCGCCCTTGACGGACTTGCAGGTCGAGGCGTCGACGACCGTCGTGCGCAGGTCGAGCGCGGCGCCCCTGTGTCCGTCGCGGATGTCGCGGCGAACCTTCCCGCTCGCGATGTAGTACGGCCCTTCGGTCTGCTCGGGGGTGAGGATGCAGGTGACGAGACCCGCCGCAACCGCAGCCGGGCCGATGCCGGCGTCCGCGTCGTCGGGAGAGACGGTCTTCCACGCGGCGACGCCGCCGAGGCCGGAGGCAAGGAGCCCTCCCAGCGCGAGGAGCGAGCTGCGGCGGGTCGTGCGCGGGCTCTCGGGGTGATCGCTCGTGTCCATGTGGCCACAGTATCGAGGGCTCCTAAGAGCGCCGTAAGAGCAGCGAAGAATCTCCCGAGAGCGTCCGCCGACGAAGTCGCTACACTCCGCGTACCGCGGAAAGGAGGTGGTCCGGTAGTGACAGATTCCAGTACGGGCAGTGGAGGTACTAGCGGGTAGGGGCGTGTCCCCGGTACCTGCAAGGGGAATCGTCTAGCCAGCGTGGGGGACTACGCGTTACGCGCCGCCGCTCCAGAGGAGAGCGGCTCGGAACGCCCCTACTACTCCAAGCTAGTCACCGGTTTCGGGGGCCACGCAAAGGGCCCCCGATTCATTTCGTCATTGCCGGTCGGGGCCGGTTACCGGACGAGCTGACCGCTCGGCCGCACCACCAACCAGAGCCCGCCGAACTCGTCGACGTTCTGGCAGGTCACCTGGCCGGGGCTTCGATCTCGGACGTAGTAGTAGAGCGGCCACCCGTTGTACGTGACCTGCCGCCGCCCGTCGCGCCGCCGGGTCGTCCCGATGAGCGACTGCTTGACGCCCTTGCCCGCCCGCGCTTGCCCGAAGTAGACGGGCCACGCCGTCGCGCAGGCGCCGTAGCATTGGCTGGGGCCGCCCCGCCGGTCGCGGGTGAAGCCGTAGAGGGCGCGGCCGCGACCGTCGAAGAGGATGACGCCGTACCGGGTGCTGCGGAGCGTCAAGGTCGTAGACGTTTGAGCGGCGCCGTCTGTCCTCCGCTCCCCGGCGCGGGCCTCCGTGGAAGAACTGATCAACGAGGCAACCAGCGCCACGAAGGCGAGCACGCTGAGCACGAGGAAGCGGGCGGCTGACCCTCTGAGCACGTTCGAGTTCACAATTTCCTCCTATCGGTTGGGGCGTTCCGATGTCGTCCGCACCTAACCAGTCGGATCTTTCAAGGCCCTTTCGGTTCCGTTAAGAGAGTCGAACAATCGGACGGCACGCCAAGTGTTTCTGAAACACAAAGTCCGGAGCGCTGCTCGCCGAACGGGTCAGGCGGCGCGGCGCAGTTGCTCGTCGAGCGGGACGAGCGGAAGGCCGAAGGTCTCGACCGCGTCCGCGTTCGAGACGACATTGTCGCCGGCCTCGAGCATCTTCAGCTGATCGCGCGTCACCGGTGGGTTCGGGAGGCGCTCGAGCACGGCCGCCTGCACCCGCATCAGGGCGAAGGGCAGGTGCACCGACGGCCGCCTCGTCCCGAGGCTCGCCTTCAGTCGCTCCCAGAACTCGTTCCAGTTGACGATGTCGGGCCCGCCGAGCTCGAAGGTGCGATCGGCCGCCTCCGGCTTGTCGATCGAGGCGGCGAAGTACGCGGCGACGTCCTCGACCCAGATCGGCTGGATCCGCTGGGTGCCCGGCCCGACGATCGGCGTCACCGGAGCGAGCTTCGCGATCTTCCGGAACTGGGCGAGGGCGCCGCCCTCGGGGCCGAAGATGAAGCTTGGTCGGAAGATCACGTGCTCGAGCCCCGACGCCTTCACCGTCTGCTCCATCTCCCACTTCGCCCGGTAGTAGGGCACGAGCTCCTTCGTCGCCTCGTCGGCGCCGAGCGCGGACATGAGCACGAAGCGGCGAACCCCAGCCTCGCGCGCCGCCGCCACGAGGTCGCGTGTGCCCTGGATCATCACGCGCTCGAAGTCACGAGGCTTGCCGTTGATGATCGCGACGAGGTGGACGACGCCGTCGCAGCCCTCGACTGCCTGCCGGAGACTGGCCGGATCGCTCATCTCGCCGACGACCGTCTCGCAGCCCCAGGCTCGGAGCCGACCGAGATCCGCTCCGTCGCGCACGAGCGCGCGGACAGGGCGGTTCTGAGCGCGGAGCGCGTGCACGATGTGCGGGCCGACGAACCCGGTTGCGCCGGTGATCAGGATCATTCGAAGTTCTTCCAGTAGCGGGACGGCGTCGGCCCTTTCTGCCCCTGGTACTTCGAGCCCAACCCACCGGAGCCGTACGGCTTCTCGGCCGGCTCGGTGAGCTGCACGAAGGAGATCTGGCCGATCTTCATCGCGTGGTAGATCGTGATCGGCAGGTTGGCGACGTTCGAGAGCTCGAGCGTGACGTGCCCGTCCCAACCGGGGTCGACGAAGCCCGCGGTCGAGTGGATCAGGAGCCCGAGCCGGCCAAGCGAGCTTTTTCCTTCGAGCCTTGCGACGAGGTCGTCCGGTAGTCGGATGCGCTCGAGCGTCGAGCCCAGCACGAACTCGCCCGGGTGGAGGATGAACGGCGTTTCGTCGTCGATCTCGACGAGCTCGGTCAGCTCCTCCTGCGCCTGCTTGACGTCGATGAACGGATAGCGCGAGTTGCGGAAGACGCGGAAGTAGCGGTCGACGCGGACGTCGACGCTCGAAGGTTGGAGCAGCGAGGCATCGTACGGATCGATCCCGATCGCGCCCTCGTCGAGGCGGCGGCGGATCGTCCGGTCGGAGAGAACCATGGCCCGATTCTAGGCGGGAGCGGTTGCGGGGGCAGCGTGGACCGCGTAGCGTTCCCGCGCCCGTGTCGATGCTCTTCGAGCCGCTGGAACCGAACGAGCGCTTCCGCGCGCGGCGCGAGGCAGCCCGGCGGCGGCAGCGGCGACGGCGCTCTGTCGCGGTCGCGCTCCTGCTCACCGTGCTGCTCGGGCTGGCGGCCGGCGCGACCGTGATCACGGGCCACGAGCCGGCCGGACCCGCCGCCGCGGACTCGACCGCGCGGCCTGCGCTCAAGCCCAAGCCGACCGTGCCGAAGCCGCGGGCGCTCCCGGAGGAGGTCCGCGGCGTCCACGTGACGATGGCGCTCGCGTCGATCGACGGGAAGCTCGCTGAGTACCTCGACCTGACCCGCGAGGGCCTGAACACGATCGAGCTCGACATCAAGGACGAGAACGGCGAGGTCGGCTTCGTCGCCTCGGCAGTCCCACTCGCGACCCAGGTCGGGGCCGCTCGGCCTTACTACAAGCCGCGCCGGGTGGCGACGTTGGCGCACGCGCGCGGTGTCTACCTGATTGGCCGCGTCGTCGTCTTCGAGGATCCGCGCCTCTCCGAGGGAAGACCGGAGCGAGCGATCCAGACAAGTGGCGGTGCGGTCTGGCACAACCATGCGGGCCTCGGTTGGACGAACCCGTACGACCGGCGCGTCTGGGACTACAACGTCTCGATCGCCGAGGTCGCGGCTCGCGCCGGCTTCGACGAGATCCAGTTCGACTACGTGCGCTTCCCCACCGACGGCGACACGGCGTCGATTGTCTATCCGGGCAAGACGGCGACGCCGCCGGCGTGGGTGATCGCCGAGTTCGTCCACTA
>JACCRW010000075.1 GCA_013813345.1 Actinomycetota bacterium | reverse complement strand
GGACCGGGTTGGCGCCGAGCTTGTCGACGATCGACTGGACGGACTTGAAGAAATCGGCGCCCGTGCGGTCCATCTTGTTGATGAACGCGATCCGCGGCACCTTGTACTTGTCGGCCTGGCGCCAGACCGTCTCGGACTGGGGCTGCACGCCCGCGACGGCATCGAAGACGGCGACGGCGCCGTCGAGCACGCGCAGGCTCCGCTCCACCTCGACGGTGAAGTCCACGTGCCCGGGCGTATCGATAATGTTGATCCGGTGGTCGCGCCACTCCGCGGTCGTAGCGGCGGACGTAATCGTGATCCCGCGCTCCTGCTCCTGCGCCATCCAGTCCATCGTGGCGGCGCCCTCGTGCACCTCGCCCATCTTGTGCGTGCGGCCGGTGTAGTAGAGGATCCGCTCGGTCGTCGTCGTCTTGCCTGCGTCGATGTGCGCCATGATCCCGATGTTGCGGACGCGGTCCAGCGCGATGCGTGAGGCTGTGGTGCTCATCTCTCCTCGCCAGCCCCTACCAGCGGTAGTGGGCGAAGGCCTTGTTGGCCTGTGCCATCCGGTAGATGTCGTCCTTCTTCTTGAACGCCCCGCCCTGCTGGTTGATCGCATCCATCAGCTCACCCGCGATCTTCTGCTCCATGCCCTTCTCGCGCCGGTCGCGCGAGAACTGGACGAGCCAGCGGATCGCGAGCGTGCGTGCGCGTCGCTGCGGCACCTCCATCGGCACCTGGTAGTTGGCCCCGCCGACGCGGCGGGACTTGACCTCGAGCACCGGGGTCACCGTCTTGACGGCGGCCTCGAGCGCCTCGACGGCGCCCTTTCCGGTCTTCTCGGAGACGATCGCAAGCGCGTCGTAGACGAGCCGCTCCGCGGTCGAGCGCTTGCCGTCCAGCATCACCGCGTTGATGAACTGCGTCACGAGCTGGGAGCTGTGGACGGGGTCCGCGACGAGTGCGCGGGGGGTGATCTCTGCACGACGAGGCATTAGCTCTTCTTGGCTCCGTACTTGGAACGACCCTGCTTGCGGTCCGAGACACCTGATGTGTCGAGCGCGGCGCGGATCACCTTGTAGCGAATCCCGGGCAGGTCCTTGACGCGGCCGCCACGGATCAGGACGACGGAGTGCTCCTGGAGGTTGTGGCCCTCGCCGGGAATGTAGACAGTGACCTCCATCTGATTCGTCAGCCGCACGCGCGCTACCTTGCGCAGCGCCGAGTTCGGCTTCTTCGGGGTCGTCGTGTAGACGCGCGTGCAGACGCCGCGCTTCTGCGGCGCACCGCGGAGCGCAGGCGTCTTCGTCTTCGCCTGCGGCGACTGACGGCCCTTGCGGACGAGCTGGTTGGTGGTCGGCACTGATCTCCTCTGAAACTCGAACCTGCACACACGACAACGGTCGGCAGGGCTCACGAACGCCCTGGCCAACCGGACAGCGGATGGTACCGGAGATAGCCCGGCCTCGCAAACGACGGAGGCCCTACCGCGGGTCGAGCGAGAGAAACGGGAGGAAGCCGGTCAGCCCCACCCCGCCGACGGCGGGAAGCCGGTCACGCACGCAGCGGAGCTCCTCGAGCGCGGTGTGCTGCCGGCGCTGGCTCCAGCTTCGATACGCGTCGGCGTTCGCCGCAGAGCGCAGGGCCCGGATGACCGCCGGCCTCGCCTGCGCGAGCGGGACCGTGGCGAGCGGCACCGCCTCGCCGGTCGCTCGAACCCGGACTTGACCATCCGGAGTCCAGATCGCGAGCGCTGTTCCGGTGGCGACCGAGAACACCGGCGCCGGTAGCTCGGTCGAGAGCGCGACCCCGCGACCGCTCGGCAACCACGACGGTGCCGGGTCGAGCTCGACCTCCCGGGCGAGGACGGACCCGTAAGTGGAGAGGAACCGCGTCACCTCCGCGGTGGATGCCGGGCGACGCGGCGTGAGCCGCTCCTCGAGCACCCGGCGGCGCAGCTCATCCCCGATCGCCCCGCGCGCAGCCGCAAGTGTCGCCCCCGCCCGCGTCAGCGCCGCGAGATAGGCCGGACGACTTCCGCCGAAGCGGCGGAGGACGATGACGCGCTCCGCCGCGAGGACATCGCGTCGATCGATTGGCGCCGCACGCTGCTCGACGAGCCGGGCGTAGAGAATCGAGAGCGCCAGCTCGGCATCGCCCGTTACACGGGCAAGCGCACCGATCTCGTTCGTCGTCACGCTCGCTTCACCGAGAATGCAGCGAACACCGGCAGGGAGGTCGATCTGACCGGCCCGCGGATCGGCGTCGAAGCGGTAGCGAGCGGGAGCGTCGCAGAGGTCGGAGTCGCGCGCCCAGAGCCAGACGCAGGCGGCGCCGGCCTTGTCGGGGTCGTTACCCGCCTCGTTGAAGACTCCCCAGCCCCAGGAGAAGACGTACGCCGTCCCGAGCTCGCGGGAGACCTGCCTCGCTGCGAGCGCCTGCAACTTCGCGACCTCGAACCAGGCGGACTCGGGCTCCAGCCCTTCCCGACCGCCGGTGCCCCTGCCCGTCTGGAAGGCGAGCATGAACCCCACCTTGGACGCGGGGATGTTCATCGCGAAGAGCTTCGACGCGGCCCGCCGCATCGACGTGCGCATCCGCCGGCTGCCGAGCTCGGGCCCTGCCTTGTGGATCGACGGAGCCCCGAAGTACTTCTCGACGACGATGTCTGCGACGCTCGCGAGCTCTCGCCACCAGGGTGCTGCGTCCACGCCGGTATACGGGTCGCTCGAGACGAGCAGGATCGGCTTGGCTCCGCGCGCCGCGAGCAGCCGCGCCCACTGGATCACGTTCGCCCGGTAGCGGGCGGTCGTCGGCGTCCAGGGCGTCGGCGTCGAGGCGCCGAAGAGCTCGTTCATCACGATCCAGGGCGTCTCGCAGCCGAGGCTCGCCACGGCGTAGTCGACAAGAGTCTTCGCGCGCTGGGGCAGCGCAGCGGCATCGGCGGGCGCGGAGGGAGTGCCGACGCGCCGGTTCAGGTAGTTGTCCCAGAAGACGGTCGTGGCCCCGGCGGCTCGCATCCGAGAGGGGTACGCCTCGCCCGAGCCGGCGACGACCACGCCGGGCCGGCCGAAGACGGCCTCGAGCTGGGGGGTGCCGTAATCGATCCAGAGCGGCTTCTCGCTCGGCACGACGCAGGGCGCCGCGGCAGCGTGACCGGGTGCCGCGGCGAGCGCCGCAGCCGTGACGAGCGCGATGAGCAGGGATTTCTTCATCGGGCGTTCGTTGTACCAGACGTCTCGGAACTGCTGAACGACGACGGGGCGGCACCGTGGCCGCCCCGTCGCGATTTTGCGTCTACTGACGAAGCGCTAGTTGCTGGGCTCGTCGAGCGGGCTGTCGATCTCCGGGATCTCCGTCGCCTCGGTCGACTCGGTCGGCATCCCGTCGCCGTCGGCATCGTGCTGGGGCGCGCCGCCGAACGTCAGCCCGAGCGCCTCCAGGTCGATCCCGTCCCCGTCGACGGAGCCGATCTCCTCGAGCGCCGCCAGCAACTCGGCCTCCGTATCGGGCCGCGCGTAGAGGTGCGCGGGAACCGAGTCGGAGGGGCCGATGTCGATCTGGCGGTAGCGCTTGAGGCCGGTCGCAGCCGGGATCAACTTGCCGATGATCACGTTCTCCTTCAGGCCGAGCAGGTGATCGACCTTGCCCTCGATCGCGGCGTCGGTCAGCACCTTCGTCGTCTCCTGGAAGGAGGCGGCGGAGAGGAACGATTCCGTCGCGAGCGACGCCTTCGTGATCCCGAGGATCAGCGGCTCGAACGTGGCATGCTCGCCCTTCTTCTTGAGCTTGCCGTTCTCCCGGTCGACCTTCGTCTTGTCGGCCAGCTCGCCCGGGAGGAGGCTGGTGTCGCCCGCCTCGATCACGCGAACCTTCTTCAGCATCTGCCGGATGATCAGCTCGATGTGCTTGTCGTGGATGTCCACGCCCTGCGACTTGTAGACCTTCTGCACCTCGCCCACGAGGTACAGCTCGGTCTCGGTCGAGCCCTTCTGGGCCTTCGTGCGGAGCTCCAGGAGCTCCGTCGGCGAGCGTGACCCCTCGTTGAAGGCATCGCCCGGCTCGACCAGCTCGCCCTGAGTCACGAGCAGCCGCGTGCGTCGGGGAAGCTGGTACTCCTTCTCCGGCAGCGGCTCGCCGCTCTCGTCGAGCGCGTCGGGGTGCACCGTCACCCTCGGGCCCCGATCCGAGTCCTCGATCTCGACCCGGCCGCCGATCTCGGAGAGCGTCGCTGCCCCCTTCGGGTTCCGCGCCTCGAAGATCTCGACGACGCGCGGCAGGCCGTGCGTGATGTCCGCGCCGGCGACTCCGCCGGTGTGGAACGTCCGCATCGTCAGCTGCGTGCCCGGCTCGCCGATCGACTGCGCGGCGATGATCCCGACCGCGTCGCCGATCTCGGTGCCCTCGCCCGTGGC
>JACCRW010000069.1 GCA_013813345.1 Actinomycetota bacterium | reverse complement strand
GCCAGGCGAGCGTGAGCAGGCAGAAGACGAGCCCGAGGAGCAGGAGGCTCGCGAAGTTCCCGTCGGCTGCGAACTGAGGCAGCAGGCTCGTGAAGAAGACGGCCATCTTCGGATTGCCGAGGTTGCTGAGCAGGCCCTGTCGCAGTGCCCGCGCCGGTGCGATCCCGCGGCTCGACTCGCGGGCGTCGAGCCGGGAGTGGCTCGGCCGGAAGGCGCCGCGGAGAGCCTGGAGGCCGAGCAGCACGAGATAGGCCGCGCCGGCGAGCCTGATCGCGTCGAAGACCGGCTCCGAGGCGACGAGGAGGGCGGCGACTCCCGCGCTCGTCGCGAGCGCCCAGACGGCCTGGCCGGCCGCTACACCGAGCGCGGTGAAGACGCCGCTGCTACGGCCGCCGACGAGCGTGTTCCTGATCGTCAGCGCAGTATCGGGTCCCGGCGTCACGATCACGAGCAACGAGACGGCGAGAAAGGCCGCGAGCATCAGAGGGGCGGCAGCGTCACGGGAGGATAGAGCGCCCTGATCTCGTCCACGAAGTCGGCGAGGAGGTCGGCCGACGCCGCGTCGTGGATCTCGAGCACGTTCTCGGCGTTCCGCTCGCCGGAGTGCGAGAGGTTGAAGCTGCCGATGAACGCATGGTCGTCCGCGACCGTGACCTTCGCGTGCATGAAGTCGTGCACTGTGCCCGGCGCCCAGCCCGTCGAAGGCTTGCCGGAGAACCGCGCCGCCTCGAGGAAGCGGCGGAGCGCCGGGACCTTCCAGCTCGCGTTCCCGTTCTGCCGCCACTGGTGGAGTACGCCGTCGACCTGCGTGTCGTCGACCACCCCGCCGACGTCGACCTTCCCGTCCGAGCACACCTCGGCGAGCGTGCCGAGAATCGGCCCTGAGGAGAGCACCGGCGAAGCGATCCTGATCCGACGCCGCGCCTGCCCGAGCCGCTTCGCGATCCGGTGCGCCAGCTCCTCGCCGTGACCGGGTGTGAACCACGGCCGGATCTGGATCGCGCCGACCTCAACGGGTCGCGGCTCGACGCGTCCGGAGCTCTCGACGCTCTGGCCGCTCCAGAGCTCCTCGAAGTTGAGCGCGAAGGCGTGCGCGAGCGGCGCCGACTCGACGATCGCGATCGCGTTCTCCTGGCGGCTCCACGAGTCGTCCGTCCAGTTCAGCGAGCCCGTCCAGATCGCCTCTCGATCGCGAACGACGTACTTGTGGTGCATCAGGTCGGGCTCGCCGGGAACTGGCTTCGTCGCGATCGGCAGCGCCTCGAGCAGCTCGGGGGCCGTTCGCGGCGGCGGCGGCACCGGGATCGGCGCCGAGTAGTCGGCGTTGTAGACGAGCCGGACTTCGACGCCGCGCTCCTGCGCGCCGATCAGCGCCTCCCTCACCGTCTCGGCCGCCTCGTCGTGGAGGCGGATGTCGTAGAGCGCGAGCTCGAGCGTCTGCTCTGCCGCCCCGAGGAACTCGGCGATCTGCTCGGCGACCTCGACCGCGGTCTGGCCGCCGTCGCGGTAGGTCCGGAGCTCGAGCTCAGGCATGCGCGCGTGCCGCCGCGTCCGCCGCCGTCGAGAAGGCGGCCCGCCACCGCTCGTCGACAGCCGCGAGCGGGGCCAGGAATGCAACTGCGCGCTCAGGATCCTCGTCCAGAAGTCCTGCGGCGGCGACCCAGCGCGCGACGTCTTCGTCGATGCCGACCGAGAGCGCCTCTGCGAACAGCTCGCCGACGTTCTCCGGCGCTGCCTTGCGGAGCCGGCGGAGCATCTCGGAATGGCTGAGCAAGCGGCGCAGCTCCGCCAGAGGATCGGCGTGATTGTCGACGCGGACGTCGGCGACGCGATCGTAGGCGTTGGTCGCGGTCGCTTCTCCCTCGACGACCAGGATCGCGCCGGCCTCGCGACCCCGAAAGTCGCCGCCCGCCCCCTCGGCGCCCTCCAACCCGGCCAGGAGCCGCTCCGCCAGCGACCCGCCAGCAGCCGAGAACGCCTCCGCAAGGGCAGGAACGACCGCCGCCGAACGGAGCATGTTGCCCTGGGCCGAGAATCCGTCTCCCGCGACGGATCCGGCCTCCTGGATGCATGCAGCTCCCGTGTGGACGGCGGTCGCGCCGGTCGAATCGAGGACTGCGACCTGGCGGAAGTCCCGCAGCTCGTCCTGCGAAGTCAGGCTTTCGAGCGCGCTCGCCGGCGAGTCTCCGCCTCGGAGCAGCTCGAGCGCCAGCGGCCCGTAGCTACGCAGCGTGAATGACTGCGTCGCGACCGCGCCGATCCCGGCGGTCGCCCAGGGAACGGCTGCGCCCGTGCCGAACGAGCGGCTCTGGACCGCGACACCAAGCTCGCCCGTCTTCGGATCGCGAGCGATGAGCGAGTAGGTCACGCGTCGGCGCGGAGCGAGGCCTTGTACGCCCGCTTTGCAGCCTGATACTCCGCGAGCGCCTCGGGAGAATCCACGTCGCCGAGCATCGGGTGACTCGGGACGAGCGGCTCCGCGGCGGCGACGCCGAGCCGTCGGGCGAGCACCGACGCGAGCGCCTTCACCTTCATCTCGCCGAATCCGGGAAGCGCTCCTATTCGCCGCTTCAGGTCGTCGGTGCCGCTCGCGTCTCGCCACACTCGGCTCGCATCGCCGCCGTACTCCTCGGTGACGACGGCCGCGAGCTCCTGAACGCGCTTGGCCATGTTGCCGGGGAAGCGGTGGATCGCAGGCTTCTCGCGGAAGATCGCGTCGAGACGCTCGGGATCGAGCCCCGCGAGCTCCGCCGCATCGAGCCGGCCGAGCCGCTGCTTCAGCTTCAGCGGCCCGCTGAAGGCGGTCGGGACAGGCACCTGCTGGTCGAGGACGAAGCCGATCAGGAGCGCGAGCGGCTCGGTCGCGATCAACTCGTTCGCCTCTCGATCGCCCGTGAAGTGGAGCACGTCCGTCACTGCGCGATCGTACCCTCCGGCACGCCGACGGCGGCTTCCGCCGCCGTCGGGATGAAGCGTGAGCGGGCTGCCCCCCGACAGCCCGCTCATTGCGCGCCGTGCTAGGCGCTCCTGTACCCGCGGCGGTTGCCGTAGGTGAACGTGGCGGCCGCGACGGCGAGCATCGCCGCGATGAGGGAAGCCGCGAAGCCGGTGTTCGTCCAGTCGAAGCCGTCGTCGGCGACGACCGCGAGCTCCGACACTCCGAGCTGAGGCTGATAGCCGTCCGGGCGGTCGCGGAGCGAGCCGGGGCCGACCGGGGCGCCCTCGGACCCTCCGAGCTGGGGCTGGTAGCCGTCCGGCGTCGAGCGCTCCGTCGAAAAGCTCCCGGCCGCAGACGCGGCGAAGTAGCGGTCGCTCGCCAGCTCGAGGTGGCGCTGGTTCTCCATCGGGATGCCGGCGTCGGCGCTGGCAGCCGCCGGGCCTGCGAGGATCATGGCTGCGAGGCAGGCTCCGAGCGCCGCCAGCAGCTGGTGCGTCTGCGTTCCCTTGAGGTTCATCTTCCTGCTCCCTTCGCTCCCCGACCGCCCCGTGCGGTCGTGTTGACCAAGAGACAGGACTGCGGCAAAGGCCCGGTTGGGGCGCGGTAAGCGCCCGGCAAAGACATGTCCGGATCGTGCTAGCTTCAACAGGAGGAGGAGCTCGTGGAGTTTCGGATTCTCGGGCCGCTCGAGGCCCGTACTCGGAATACGTCGCTCTCGCTCGGCGGGACGAAGCAGCGCGCCGTCCTGGCGCAGCTCCTCCTGCGGGCGGGCGAAGTCGTCTCCTGCGAGCGGCTCGTCGACGGGCTCTGGCCGACACCGCCCGAGACGGCGACGAAGGCCGTCCAGGTTCACGTCTCGCAGCTGCGCAAGGCGCTCGCGCCGCACGTCGCGATTCACACCCGCGCCCGCGGCTATGTGCTCGAGGTCGCGGCCGAGGACTTCGATCTGAGCTGGTTCGAGCGTCTGCGTGCGGAGGGAATGGAGGCGCGCGAGGCCGGCGACCTCGGCGCTGCCGCCTCTCACCTCCACGCGGCTCTCGCGCTCTGGCGTGGCGAGCCGCTCGCGGAGTTCGCGTTCGAGCCGTTCGTAGCGGTCGAGGCGCCACGGCTCGAGGAGCTCCGGCTCGCGACGCTCGAGGAGCGGATCGACATCGACCTCGACCTCGGCCGGCACGGCGGGCTCGTGTCCGAGCTCGAGTCGCTCGTCGCGACCAATCCGTTGCGCGAGCGGGTGCGGGGCCAGCTCATGCTCGCGCTCTACCGCTCGGGCCGCCAGGCGGCCGCGCTCGAGTGCTACCGGGAGGCGCGGCGGCTGCTCGTCGAGGAGCTCGGGATCGAGCCCGGACCCGCGCTCCAGCGGCTCGAGCGCTCGATCCTCGTCCAGGAGCCGGAGCTCGAGCTCGCGGCGGCGACGGCGCCGCAGCCGAGTCCGTCGCCCGCCGCCTCGGCGCCCGCGCAGCAGCCGCCGCTCGAGGTGCGGAAGACGGTGACCACGATCTTCTGCGACGTCACCGGCTCGACGAGCCTCGGCGAGGTGCGCGACCCGGAGCTGATGCGCCGGGTCATGTCGCGCTACTTCGACGAGATGCGGGCCGCGCTCGAGGGGCACGGCGGTACCGTCGAGAAGTTCATCGGCGACGCGGTGATGGCCGTCTTCGGCACGCCGGTGCTGCACGAGGACGACGCGCTGCGGGCGCTGCGGGCCGCGCTCGAGATGCGCGACCGGCTCGCCGTGCTGAACGACGAGCTCGAGGAGTCGTTCGGGGTTCGGCTCGAGATCCGGATCGGCGTCTGCACGGGCGAGGTCGTGGCGGGCGACCCGACTCGTGCCGAGACGTTCGTCACGGGCGACTCGGTGATCGTGGCGCAAAGACTCGAGGCCGCCGCCGAGCCGGGCGAGATCCTCGTCGCCGAGTCGACCCACAGGCTCGCCCGAGACGCCGTCCGGGCCGAGCCGCTCGAGCCGCTGGTGCTGAAGGGAAAGGCGGAGCCGGTGCGGGCCTACAGGCTGCTGGCGCTCGACTCGGCCGGCCTCGGGAGACCGCGCCTGCGCTCGCCGATGGTCGGGCGCGGCCGCGAGAGCCGGCTCTTGCAGGACGCGTTCGCGCGCGCGGTTCAGGGCCGCACGTGCCATCTCTTCACCGTCCTCGGCCCTGCGGGGGTGGGCAAGTCGCGCCTGCTCTCCGAGGGGATCGCCGAGATCGGCGGGCGCGCCCGGGTGCTGACCGGCAGCTGCCTCTCCTATGGCGAGGGAATCACGTTCCGGCCGATCGCGGAGATCGTGGCGCAAGCCTTCGGCGAGGACGACCCGCGCGCCGGGATCGAGGCGGCCGTCGGAGGTGCGGACGCCGCGGTCGTCGCCGAGCGCGTGACCTCGATCATAGGGCGCGACGGTTCCGGGGGAACGCCCGAGGAAGCGTTCTGGGCGATTCGCCGGCTGTTCGAGGCGCTCGCGCGCGAGCAGCCGCTCGTCGTCGTCTTCGACGACGTCAACTGGGCGGAGCCGACGCTGCTCGACCTGATCGAGCACGTCGCCGACTGGGTGCGCGACGCCGCTCTACTCGTCGTCTGCACGGCGCGACCGGAACTCCTCGACGAGCGCGGCTCCTGGAGCGGAGGCAAGCACAACGCGACCTCGATCTTCCTCGAGCCGCTCACGGCGCCCGAGACCGCCCGGCTCGCCCGCAACCTGCTCGGGAGCGGCGAGCTGCACACGGATCTGGCGGCGCGGATCGAGCGCGCGGCCGGCGGCAACCCGCTCTTCGTCGAGGAGATGGTGGCGTTGCTGCTCGAGGAAGACCTGATCCGGATCGACGACGGCTGCTGGTCGGCGTCCGGCGAGCTGCGGGAGCTGCCGGTGCCGCCCTCGATCCAGGTGCTGCTCGCCGCCCGGCTCGATCTGCTCCCTCGCGAGGAGCGGCAGGTGCTCGAGCGGGCGGCCGTCGAGGGCCAGCGCTTCCGCCGCAGCGCAGTCGAGCGCCTCTCCGAGGAGTCGCCGGCGCGGATCGCCGACGCCCTCGGCGCGCTCGTCCGCAAGGAGCTCGTTCGCCCGGCCGGAGACGACGAGCTCCGCTTCCGCCACCTGCTGATCCGCGACGCCGCGTACGAGGCGCTGCCGAAACAGCTCCGCGGCGACCTGCACGAGCGGCTGGCGCGGTGGCTCGACGAGCGTGAGGAGGAGAATGAGCTTGTCGGCTACCACCTCGAGCAGGCTGCGCGCTACCGGAGCGAGCTCGGGCGGGCCGATCGCGAGCTGACCGAGGAGGCGGCCGCGCGGCTCAGCGAGGCGGGCCGCCGCTCGCTGGCCCACGGGGACGGCCCGGCCGCCGTCAACCTGCTCGAGCGCGCCGTCGCGCTACCCGCGTCGACCGAGAGCCGTGCGCTCGAGCGGCTGCTCGAGCTCGCCGCGGCCCTCAAGGACACGGGCCGCCTCGGGCGATCCGGGGAGCTCTTGGAGGACGTCGTGCGTCGCTCGGCGGCTGCCGGCGACATCCGGCTCGAGCTGCACGCGTTGATCGAGCGCAGCTTCCTGCGCATCTACACGGGCGAAGGCGACGTTCGCGAGTTTCACAAGCTCGCCGACCGCGCGGCCGGCGTCTTCGCCGGTCTCGGCGACGATCCCGGCTCGTCCCAGGCGGCCAACCTGCGTGCGCACGCGCACTTCGTCGAGTGCCGGATCGCGGCCATGGAATCGGCGCTCAACGAGGCCCTGGTCTACGCCGAGCGCTCCGGCGACCGCCGGCGCGTGCTCTTCCTCCTGACCGCGCTCGGCCGGGCGGCGCTCGTCGGTCCGACTCCGGCCGTCGCGGCGGTCGATCGCTGCCAGAGCCTCAAGGAGCAGGGAGGCGGCGACCGCGCGCTCGAGGCGGTGCTCTCCTCGATCCTGGCCTATCTCGTCGCCATGCAAGGCCGCTTCGACGACGCTCGCGAGCTTGCAGCCCAGAGCCACGCAATCCTGGAGGAGAGCGGTCTGATGGTCCTCCACGGCGGCAGCCGCACGTACTCGGGTGCGGTCGAGCTCCTCGCCGGCAACCCTGCCGCCGCCGAGCGCGAGCTCCGGGCCGGGCTCGCGACGCTCGAGGCGATCGGCGAAAAGGGCAACCTCTCGACTGTCGCAGCCTATCTCGCGGAGGCGCTCGCCGCGCAGGAGCAGGACGAGGAGGCATTCGCCTACACGTCGCTGAGCGAGCTGGCGTCGTCGGAGGCCGACGTCACCTCGCACGTCGCCTGGCGTGCGGCGCGAGCCTCGATCAGGGCGCGCGCCGGCGACTTCGGCGAGGCGGAGCGGTTGGCGCGCGAGGCCGTCTCGAAGGCTGCCGGCACCGACTACCTCAACCTCCACGGCGACGCCCTCTCGCGGCTCGCGGACGTGCTCCGGCTCGCCGGGCGCGAGAACGAGGCAGCCGCCGCGGCACTCGAGGCGGTCGCGCTCTACGAGGCGAAGGGGAACGTCGTCGCCGCGCGCCGGCTGGCCGTCACCGCTCTCGCGGGGGGATGACGAGCGTCGCCATCGGCGTGACCTGCTCCTCCGCGAGCGCGACGAGCGGGAGTCGTTCGACGATTGCGTCGACGAGCGGGTACGGCGAGGCCTCGTAGACCACGACCTCGTGCTCCGGCGGATAGTGCGCGAGCAGCGCCTCGGCCAGCTCCGCGAGCCCCGCGTACCGCGGGCTCGACACGGCCCGGCGCTCCCCGATGACACTGATCTGCCAGAGGATCAGGTAGGCCCGCCCGTCGACGGGTCGCGGGTGCTCCAGGAACTCCGTCGCCTCGTAGCTCTGCCGGCCGCTGCGGCCGGGGTCGATTCCGAGATCCGCGTACAGGCAGTCCTCCGCGGACACGGCCGGGAGCATCCGGGCGGGGAATCCGTCCGCGTGCGCCCGTCGAACGGCCTCGTGCGACGGCGTCACGAAGACGCCGGGATGGCCGTAGAAGGCGGCGCAGACGCGGCGTCCGCGCCGCACGGGCTCGAGGATCGCCTCGACCATCGCCTCGTAGGCGCTCCGCCGCTCCTCACCGGCGACGTAGCAGCCCTCCAGGGAGCGCGCATTCGGGTGGAGGCGCTCGAGCCACGACCCGCCTCCCGGCTCGGCCGCGAGGTAGAGGAGGTCGTCGGCCTCCAGGAGTGCGTGCCGCGACTCGGGTGTCAGCTGTTGCGGGCGGATTCCGGTGCCGATGACGGTGAGCGAGCCGCCGCCTGTGCTCGCTTCACGACTTTGGCTCACATCACGACTTTGAGCAGCTGACCCTTCGGATTGCCGGACTCGCGCTTGATCGCGTTCTTGATCTTGTTGAGATCGTGCGAGACGACGTCATCGAGCTGATCTCCGTCGAGCCCGAAACGATCGCCGCGCTCGCGGAGCTCCTCGTCGGTGTAGGTCCCAGCGTCTAGCTGCTCCAGAAAGTCCTTGATCTTCGCCACGGTGCCGCCTCCTTGCCGCTCGCCGGTTGAGGCCACGCTACAAAGCGCACGATTCTCGGTCAAGGTGAGCGGCGGGGTAGGGGCAGGTGTGGACGTGGGCTCTGCGGGTACGACGGGGCAATGGGCGATCCAACCGAGAAGCCGAAGGAGCTCGCCGCGGAGGCCGAGCGCGGACGTTCGGCACGGACGCCGGCACTTGCGATCTCTGGCGTGGCGCTCGCGATTCTGGCGCTCTTCCTCGCGATCGGCGGGATCGCCCTGGCGGTCTATCTGCTCGCCTGACCGGCTCCCCACCCCGCTCGGGTTACCCTGAGAGGGATGGATCCGCTCGCTCCCTTCTCTCCGAAGACGCGGGCCTGGTTCGAGCAGGCGTTCGCGGGGCCGACGCCTGCGCAGTCGTCCGGCTGGCCGGCGATCGCGAGCGGCGAGCACGTCCTGATCCAGGCCCCGACGGGCTCGGGCAAGACGCTCGCGGCGTTCCTCTACGGGATCGACCGGCTCGACCAGAGCCCGAGTGCGGGCCTCCGCCTCCTCTACATCTCGCCGCTGAAGGCGCTCAACTACGACGTCGAGCGGAACCTACGCGGCCCACTCGCCGGGCTTCGCTCCGAGCTTCGTGTCGGCGTCCGCACCGGGGACACGCCGCAGAAGGAGCGCCAGGCGATGCTGCGGAGCGCGCCGGACATCCTGATCACGACCCCCGAGTCGCTCTTCCTCCTCCTCACCTCGCAGGCGCGCGAGCTGCTGCGCACGATCGAGACCGTGATCGTGGACGAGGTCCATGCCGTCGCCGGGACGAAGCGGGGCGCGCATCTCGCCCTGAGCCTCGAACGCCTGGATGCTCTCGTGGCCAAGCCGGTGCAACGCATCGGCTTGTCGGCCACCCAGCGTCCGATCGAGGAGATCGGCCGCTTCGTCTCCGGCGATCGCCCGATCCGGATCGTCGATGCAGGGACCCGCAAGGAGCTCGACCTTCAGATCGTCGTGCCCGTGGAGGACATGCGCGAGCCGGGCGGCCGCGCCTACGAGAACCCGCCCGAGGCTGACGGGAGCCACCTCGCCGTGAGCACCGAGGGCGGGACAGCCTCGATCTGGCCCTCGATCTACCCAGCTTTGCTCGAGCTCGTCCGCGAGCATCGCTCCACGATCGTCTTCGTCAACAACCGCCGCCTCGCCGAGCGGCTCGCTCTGCGGCTGAACGAGCTCGCGGAGGAAGACATCGCGCGAGCCCACCACGGCTCGCTTGCGCGCGAGCAGCGAGTCGAGATCGAGGAGCTCTTGAAGGCAGGCCAGATTCCCTGCCTCGTCGCGACCTCGAGCCTCGAGCTCGGGATCGACATGGGCGCCGTCGACCTCGTGATCCAGGTCGAGAGCCCGAAGTCGGTCGCGCGCGGGCTCCAGCGCGTCGGGCGCGCGGGGCACGAGCTCGGCTCGGTGTCGAAGGGCCGGATCTTTCCGAAGTTCCGCGCCGACCTGCTCGAGTGCGCGGTTGTCGCTCGCGCGATGCGCGAGGGCGCGATCGAGGAGACGGCGATCCCAAGGAATCCCTTGGATGTGCTCGCGCAGCAGGTGGTCGCAATCTCGGCTGACGCCGAGATTGCGATAGACGACCTCCACACGCTCGTGCGCGGGGCGTATCCGTTCTCCGACCTGTCGCGCGCGCAGCTCGAGAACGTGCTCGACATGCTCGCCGGGCGCTATCCATCGGATGAGTTCGCGGAGCTGCGTCCGCGAATCGTCTGGGACCGCACCGCCGGGGTGATCCGCGGCCGCACCGGAGCGCAGCGGCTCGCGATCACGAACGCGGGCACGATCCCGGATCGCGGCCTCTTCGGCGTCCACCTCGTCGGCGGGGGCGGCCGGGTCGGCGAGCTCGACGAGGAGATGGTCTACGAAGCGCGCCAGGGTCAGACCTTCATGCTCGGCGCCTCGACCTGGCGGATCGAGGAGATCACGCGCGACCGGGTGCTCGTCTCACCGGCGCCGGGCGCTCCCGGCGCGATCCCGTTCTGGAAGGGCGAGGGCGTCGGCCGGCCGTACGAGCTCGGCGAGAAGATCGGCGCCGCCAGTCGTGAGCTCGTTGTGCTCTCCGACGCGAAGGCCGACAAGCGCCTCCAGGACGACTTCTTCCTCGATCCGCGCGCGGCGAAGAACCTGCTCACCTACCTCCGCGAGCAGGAGGCCGCGACCGGCGCTGTCCCTTCGGATCGCACGATCGTCGTGGAGCGCTTCCGCGACGAGATCGGCGACTGGCGCGTCTGCATCCTCACCCCCTTCGGCGGCCGCGTGCATGCGCCCTGGGGGATGGCGCTGACCGCGCGGCTGCGCGACTCGCTCGGGATCGAGGCGCAGTCGATCTGGTCGGACGACGGAATCGCGCTGCATCTTGCGGACTCCGATGCTCCGCCGCCGCTACCCGACCTGCTGCTCGCGCCGGACGAGCTCGAGGAGATCGTCGTCCAGGAGGTGGGGCAGACCGCGCTCTTCGGTGCCCGCTTCCGCGAGAACGCCTCGCGCGCGCTCCTGATCCCGCGCCGGCGGCC
>JACCRW010000063.1 GCA_013813345.1 Actinomycetota bacterium | reverse complement strand
AGATAGACGATGTCCTCGGTGGCGAGCTGCCGCGCCAGGCCTTCGGCGAGCGCGAAGCCCAGGCCTTGGCCCGCCCCGCTGACGACGCCGATCCGGCTCATGTGCGGAGTGTCGCCACGGTGCGCGAGCTACTGCGCCGTATAGCCGCCGTCGATCTGAAGTCGATGCAGACGGTCGGCCGCGCCCGGTCGAGGCCGCTCGAGACCATGAAGATCTGCTGTTGCTCAGCGTGGATCAGCTCGATGAGGTCGGCGTCGGCGTGCAGATGCCAGCGCGCCCGCAGCTCCGTCACCTCCGCGTCGATCGTCTCCATCCCGCGCTGGCGGGCGATCGCGACGCGATGGTGGCCCGTCGACGACGAAGTAGGCGGCGCCGAGCCGGTAGGCGACGATCGGTGGGAAGTTCCCCTCGGGAAACGCATCCTCCACGCTTCGCCAGCGAGGCCCGATCTCGGCCCGGCGGGGGAGGAAGTTGCGATCGAAGTCGGCGCCTCGGCTGTCCGTCCCCACCACCTGCGTGAGCGGAATCGGGTGCAGGCCCGCGTAGCGCCGCTCGAACGGACGGAGTCGTCGCTCCGCCTCGTCGAGCGGAAGCAGGTCTTGCGGGCTCGCCTCGCCCAAGAGCCGGGCGAGCCGGCCGAAGGCACGATGCCGCCGCGCTCGATCGAAGGTCGTTGCCATATGTGCCGCTGGAGTTGCGCTCCGATCCTCTGGCGGCTCAGGCTCGAGCCGGGGCGGCCGCCTGGAGGAACCGCAGGAGCTCGCGGTTGAAGACGTCGGGGCTCTCGAGGTTGGGTAGATGCCCGATCTTCGGAAGCAGCAGGGACGTCGGAGCGTTCAGGCAGTCGATGAGCGCCTGGGTGACCGCCTCGGTCGACCAGGCGTCGTGGGTTCCGGCGCAGACGAAGGCCGGGATCTCGAGCGCCGCGAGGCCGAGGCGGTAATCGGGCCGCTCGGCGCGGCCGCGGAGCGCGGCCGCCGCGCCCTGGGGATTGTTCGCGCGCATCATCTTCACGATCCCATCCACGACGTCTTGCGCGCATCCGGGCCCGAAGAGTCGCTCGCCCATCGCGTCCGCGAGAGGCTGCATGCCCTCACGTTCGAGGGCCTCGGCCATCGCCAGTCGTTCGCGACGCTCCGCCTCGGTGACCGGTTCTGCCGTTGTCGCGACGAGCCCGAGCGCCCACCAGCGATCTGGGCTCGCGATCGCCAGCTCCATCGCGACGAGTCCTCCCATGCTCAGCCCGACGACCGCGGCGGACTCGACTCCCAGGTCGTCCAGGAGCGCCTCCACGTCGCTCGCGAGCTGTCGCATCGTGACGGTGCCGCTTGTCGCCGGGCTCTGCCCGTAGCCGCGCAGGTCGGGTGCGATCACGCGAAAGCTGCGTCCGAGCGGCTCCTGTTGCGGTGCCCACATCGAGCGGTCGAAGGGGTGGCCGTGGACGAGCACGACTGCAGGCCCCTCGCCGCGATCCTCGAACGCCAGTGAAGAAGCCGATCTCCGCGTCGCCCCCTCCTCGGAAGCCAGATTCACGAGCGGCTACCGTCGGGCGCCGGCGCGATGCCGGCCCGGCCAGTCGAGAACAGCGGTTGCGCTTGTGGGGGTGGTGTCCATCGAGCTCAGGAGCGGCTGTGCCGGGAGCTGGTCAAGGCTGCGGCCGCGCCGAGCCCGAGATAAACGGCGGCGCTCGAGTACCGCTGCCAGCGGAGCGCCCGCGGCCGGCTGCGGAGCCAGTCGCCGACCGTGCCCGCGGCGAGCGCGTAGGCGAGATCGACGACGAGGCCGACGGCGAGGAAGACGGCGCCGAAGACCAGGATCTGAGCCCAGGCAGCGCCGCGCACCGGATCGACGAATTGGGGCAGGAAGGCGAGGAAGAAGAGCGCGACCTTTGGGTTGAGCACGTTGACGAGCACGCCCTGCCGGTACGCGTGCCAGAGCCGCCGTCCATCGCTCGGAGCGACCGCGGCCGTGTGCTCGTCGCGCTGGAGCAGGGTTCGGATCCCGAGGTACACGAGGTAGGCGGCCCCGAGGTAGCGGACGATGTCGAAGGCGAGTTGCGATGAGGCGAGGAGCGCCGAGAGGCCGGCCGCCGCAGCGGCGATGTGGAAGAGGCTGCCGGTCTCGACGCCGAACGCCGAGGCGACGGCGGCCGAGCGTCCCTGCTCGACCCCGCGCGCGAGGATGTAGATCAGGTTCGGGCCTGGAACGACGATCAACACGAACGCGGCAAGCGCGAACGCGAGCAGAGTCGTCGTGGCCGGCATCACGACACGGTAGCGGCAGTCCCTGTTCCTACCTCGTGGCGGTGGTTCAGATCCTGGCGCGCGACGCCGCCGAGCTCGCGAACCGTGTCGCTCTCGCGCTCGAGCGCTTCCGAGCGGTAGACGAGCAGGTTGCCGCTTGGGCGTTGCAGGAGGAAGACGCGAATCGCCAGCGAGGTGTCGAAGGGCAGCTGCGCGGGCGCCGAGGCGTGAAGGCCGGGGATCACGGTCTCCATCGACTCTTCCTTCGCCCGAGGATGAGCTGGCTGTCCCCGAACTCGTGCCAGCGATAGCCGTGCTCGAGGGCGGCCGTGTAGCTCCGGGCGAGAAGCTCCTCGCCGGCGACGGCTCGCAGCAGGTCGAGATGCGAGGACGCCGACTCGTGCAGGCCGGTGAGGAGGTCGTCCACGGCCCAGAGGCCCCGCTCCGGGGTGACGACGAGGCTCGTCCAGCCCTCGCCGGCCGCAACCGTGCCGCCGGGCCGGGCAACCGTCTCGAGCGCGCGGACGACCGTCGTCCCGGTCGCGACGACGCGCCCGCCCCACGCGCGGACGGCGTTCACGAGCCGCGCGGTCTCCGCCGGAACGCGAAAGCGCTCTGGATAAGGACGCTCGTGGCTCTCCTGCGAGGAGACCCCGGTGTGCAGCGTGACCGGCGCCACGAGGACGCCGGTCGCGACGAGTCGGGTGAGGAGCTCGGGTGTGAACGGCCGGCCGGCGCTCGCCATCTCGGCGCTTCCCGGCTCGACCCCATACACGTTCTGGTAGGCCTCGAGCGGCCAGCTACGCGGGACGTAGCGGTAGCGGATCGGACGTCCGTGCTCGGCGAGATACGCCTCGAGCGGCCTCCGAAGCTCGAGGCGGGCGAGCCAGAGCCGCACACCCGCGTAGGGGGCAACGATCTTCGCGGACGCGCCTCCGGCCAGCGCCAGCCGCTCGCCGACCTCGACGGCGCCGAATGGCTCGTCGCCGCAGCGGAGCTCCACGATCCAGAACCGTTCGGGATCGCTGCCGGCCGCCGGAGTCGAGAGGCGAAGCTCGAGCTCGGCGCCGTCGGCACGCATGGCCTGGAGCGCCGCGGGCAGCGTGGCCGAGGTGTTGACGACGACCAGGTCGCCGGGTGCGAGGAAGCGCGTCAGCTCGGCAAAGCGGGCGTGGACGATCGTCCCATCGCTCCGATCGGCGACGAGCAGCCGGACGCCGTCGCGAGCCAACCCGCGGGCCTCGGGCGGCTCGTGCGCCTCGAGCCTGGCGGGCAGCTCGAACGCGAGCGAGGTCATGCAGCAGCCTGAACGAGGTCTCGCGCGCGGTAGAGCCCGCTCGGGAGGTCTCCCTCGATCAGCGCCAGGAGGCCGGGAACGCTCTCCTCGGGCGGCGGCCGGTCGGAGATGTCCTCGCCGGGAAACGCATCCTGTTGCATCTGGGTGCGCATGTCGCCGGGGTCGACCGCGTACGCGCGGAGGCCGGGGTTCTCGACGCCGAGCACCGCGGTGAGCTGGGCGAGCGCCGCCTTCGAGGAGCCGTAGCCGCCCCAGCCCTCGTATGCCTCGACCGCGGCATCGGAGGTGAGGTTGAGGATCCGGGCGCCCTCGCCGAGGCGCGGGAGCGCGAGCTGGACGAGGGCGAGTGGGGCGAGCACGTTGGCCTCGTAGACGCGCCGCAGCTCCTCGAGCGGATAGACCCCGAGCGCGGGTAGCGGCCCAACCGGTGGCAGCGGGCCGAGCGCGCCGGCGTTGTTGACGAGGAGGTCGATCGGATCGCCGGCCGCCTCGACCAGACGGAAGCGGTGCTCCGGGTCGGTGACATCGCCTGCGAGCGCGACGACCCCGTCGAGCCCGCCTACGGCGCGCTCGAGCGCCGCTGCGTCGCGCGCGTCGACGACCAGGCTCCAGCCCCGCTCGGCGAGGGCGCGCGTCAGCGCGAGCCCGAGCCCGCGCGACGCCCCGGTGACGATGCCCTGCATCAGGCCGCGGTCGGAACGCCGTGGCGCCCGACCACGCGGTCGTAGTTGAGCCGCAGTAGGGCGATCGCGTCGCGGATGTCGGCGTCGTTCTCGATCCGGCGCGACGCATAGCCCGGCTTACCGGGGAAGACCGGGTGATAGTCGATCCGTCCCGCCGCCTTCAGCTCGGCCCACACCGCCTTAGGGAAGCCGATGTGGAGGGCGTGGTCGTCGTGCAGGTGCCCGATCTCCTTCCGTCCGACGGTGAATCCGAACTCGCCGCGGTCGCCGAAGCCCGCCTCGACACCCGGCCAGGCGGTGACCGCCGCCGTGATCTGCTCGCTCGCTGTGCTCATGGTGCTCCTTTCCTCGTTGTCCCCCAGCATGGCCGCGGCCGAGGCCCGAGCGCCACGCGAAATTGGTCCTAGGACCTGGGAACGACCGCGCCCAGCTCCCGCAGGTCGGCCGGGGACAACTCGAGCAGGGCGGCGTCGACGTTCTCGCGCAGATGCTCGAGCGAGCCGGTGCCGGGAATCGGAAGCACGACCGCCGAGCGCTGGAGCTGCCAGGCAAGCGCAATCTGAGCCGGAGTCGCGCCGAGGCGAGCGGCGACTGCGGCCAGAGGGCCGCGCGAGTCGGCGAGATCGCCCTTCGCGAGCGGGTGCCAGGGCATGAAGCCGATCCCCTCGGCCTCGCACGTCCTCAGCACCTCGTCGGCGCTCTGGTTGGCGTAGTTGAAGCGGTTCTGGACGGTGGCGATCTCGACGAGCTCGCGAGCGCGGCGCAATTCGTCGACGGAGACCTCCGAGACGCCCACGAAGCGGATCTTGCCCTCGTCGCGGAGCTCGCGGATCGCCCCGAGCTGCTCCTCGAGCGGAACCGTGGGATCGATCCGGTGGAGCTGCCAGAGCTCGATCGTGTCGAGCCGGAGCCGGCGCAGGCTGCTCTCGCAGTCGGCCCGCAGGCGCTCGGGGCGCCCGTCCGGGTGGCTGCCGTTCCCGAGTCCGCCCTTGGTGGCGATCACGAGCCCTTCTGGATACGGATGCAGCGCCTCGGAGATCAAGCGCTCCGAGATCTCCGGGCCGTAGGCCTGCGCCGTGTCGATCAGGTCGACGCCGAGCCGCACCGCCTCGCGGAGCAGCTCACCCGCCGCCTGCGGGTTCTCGGCCTCGCCCCAGACGCCCGGCAGTCGCATCGCCCCGAACCCGAGCCGATGCACGCTCAACTCGCCGCCGATCGCGAACGTGCCCGACGCGTGCGCCGGTTTCTCCTCGGCAGGGCTCGTCATCGAGCTCCAGCATGACCGCGGCGCAGTGCCGGCCGCCAGGGGTCGTTGGTCCTAGGACCTGGGTACGAGCCCCGCCCGGACGGCGAGCACGGCGGCCTGTGTCCGATCGGTGACGCCGATCTTCGCGAGCACGTGGGAGACGTGCGTCTTGACCGTCTTCTCGGAGAGCCGAAGCTCCCGCGCGATCAGCTTGTTCGGGAAGCCGCGTCCGATCAGGATCAAAACCTCGCGCTCCCTCGGCGTGAGCCGGTCGAGCGGACCCTCGTCGCCCGCGGCCGCGAGTGT
>JACCRW010000062.1 GCA_013813345.1 Actinomycetota bacterium | reverse complement strand
TTCGGCGGCTACAAGGAATCGGGCTTCGGCCGCGAGGGCGGCCGGCACGGGCTCGAGCCGTATCTGAGGTTCGACGGATGAGGCGCCTACGGCTGCCGCTGCTTCTGCTCGCGGGCGTCGTCGCGCTCCTGGCGTCCGACCGCCGCTTCGGAAGCGCCCGATGAGCAAGCGCCTGCCCGTCCGCAAGACGTACAAGCTCTTCGTGGGCGGTGGTTTCCCGCGCTCCGAGTCCGGGCGAACGTACGAGGCAGAAGGCCAGAACGTCGCCCGCGCCTCGCGCAAGGACGCGCGCGATGCCGTGGTCGCTGCCCGCAAGGCGCAGCAGGGCTGGGCGGCCGCGACCGCCTACAACCGCGGGCAGGTGCTCTACCGGATCGCCGAGATGATGGAGGCGCGCACCGCCGAGCTCGCTGCGGTCTGCTCCGGCAAGCCGGAGGTCGCAGCCGCGATCGACCGCATGGTCTGGTACGCGGGTTGGGCCGACAAGCTCGCGCAGGTGCTCGGCTCCTCGAACCCGGTCTCCGGCCCCTATTTCAACTTCACGGTGCCCGAGGCGACCGGCGTCGTCGCGATCCTCGCTCCCGACGAGCCGGCGCTCGGCGGCCTCGTCTCGCGGCTCGCGCCCGCGGTCGTAGGCGGCAACGCGGCGGTCGTGATCGCCTCGGAGACGCACCCCGTCGCTGCGATCGAGCTCGCCGAGGCGATCGCCACCTCGGACGTCCCCGGCGGCGTCGTCAACATCCTCACCGGCTACCGCGAGGAGCTGGCGCCGATCCTCGCCGGGCACATGGACGTGAATGCGATCGACGTTACCGGCGCCAACGGGCAGTCGGCAGACCTCGAGCGGCTCGCCGCCGACAACGTCAAGCGCGTCGTCCACGGCTCCGCCGAGGAGCAGAGCCCGTGGGCGATCGCGAGCTTCCTCGAGCTGAAGACGATCTGGCATCCGATCGGGCAGTGAGAGCTAGAGCTTCGTCGCGAAGATCGCCTGCCTGAGCTCGCCGCCGGCCGGCTCCGAGGCGAGGGCCCACACGGCCAGCGGCCGCCCGGCCGCGTAGGTGACCGAGATGTAGTCGGCAAGCATCCTCCCCAAGGTCGTGTCGGGGCTCCACGCGCGCTGCATCGTCTGGGCGCTCAGTCGCTGCGGCTTGCCCCAGGTTGCGCCCGCGTTCCTCGATTCGACCAGCTCGGCGTCGATCCCGCCCGGACGGATGGCGTAGTAGAGGATCGCGAGCTTCCCGCTCGCGGGGTCGGCGGCGATCGCCGGGATCGCCGCAGTGGCCCCATTCGTGATCCGGCGTGGGGCGGTCCACTCGAGCCCGTCCGTCGAGCTCGAGACGACGACGTCGTTTCCGAGGCAGCTCCGGCGGAGGCGGCAGTCGTGCCACGTCACCCAAATCCTCCCGCTGGGATCGACGTCCACGGAGGGGAGCACCGGTAGCCGCAGCCCCGAGAGCGCGAACGCGTCGATCGGGCTCACTCGCACGGGCGCATCGAGGGTCGAGCCGCCGTCGCGCGACCGGACAGCGTCGAGCTCCTCCCGATCTCGCGTGCCGGTCCGGTAGACGATCACGAGCGTCCCGTCGGGTTGGATCGCCGGGAACGCGCCGACGAGCGAGAGCGGCGCGATCGAGACCGGCTGCGACCACGTGAGGCCGCCGTCCGTCGAGTTCTGGAGCGAGAGGCCGCCGCGGACGAAGTCGCTGTAGGCGAGATAGCAGCGGCCGCGGAACGGGCTCGTCGTGCTGTTGTCGCAGGCGAGCCACTGCTTGTCGTAGGCGATCCCTTCGTCGGCGGTTGCCGAGGCCGCGTCGATCGGGCCGCTCCAGCGGAGGCCGTCGGGTGAGCGGTTGATCGTCAGCCGCGTCGGCTGAGAAACCGCGAGCGAGCTTGCGAGCCAGACTCCGTGCAGCGCGTCGTAGGAGACGACAGGGTCGCTTGCCCGTTCAGAGGTGCCAGGTCGGGGCGCGAGCTTCGTGATCCCCGGGAACTCACCGCCGCGCCACGTCGCGCCGTTGTCCGTCGAGGTGGCGAAGGCGATGTTCGTTGCGGCGCCTTGGAAGCGCCTGCCGGTCTGGAAGACGGCGACGGTCGTGCGGCCGAACGTGAAGCTGTCCGGCTCGACCTGCGTCTCATGCCGGCTGTCCGCATTCCGGTAGATGTCGCGCGAGAGCCGCCGGCTGACGACCTCGCAGTCTGAGATCACCCGGTCCGCGAGATCGGCGTTGACGACATCGCGGCCCAGGCCGCACGCGACCGTGTCGACCGCGCCGTCGTACTGGACGGCGATCCGGTCGTCGCCGGCTCCGGCCGTGATTCGGTCTGCGCCGCCGCGCGCCAGGATCCCATCGGCGCGCGGCGTGCCGGCGATCCGCTCCCCGCGCTTCGTCCCCTGGATCGTCGCGGCGCCCGCCGAGCCGGCGACGACGAGCACGAGGGCGACGGCAAGGAGCGTCCTCATCGCGACACGGTAGCTCCGGTACACTCGCGCCGCGTGACGCCCTCGAGACGTCTGAGCCAAGCGATCTCCGAAGGCGACGGGATCTCGCTGATCGTCCCGGTCGAGCGGCCGGATGCGGCCACAGCGGCCGAGGCCGACGGCGCGGAGGCCTTGCTGGCTCGCGGCACGGCAATCGCGGCGATTCGCGCGGCGACGTCGCTTCCGGTGGTCTCGTATCTCGAGCGCGGCGCTCCCGAAGGCGACGCCTGCATCGTCGGCGCCGACGCCGACTGGGAGCATCTGCATGCGCTCGACGTCGAGATCGTCGTCCGTGTCGAGCACGAGGACGAGCTCGAGGAAGCGCTCGAGCGGCACGATCCCGAGATCTTCGTCTTGGCCTGCGGCGAGTCGGACGAGCGGCTCGAGCGCGTGCTCGACCTGCTCTCCGACGTCCCGGCCGGGAAGCTTGCGATCGCGGAGCTCCCTGGGGTAACGCGCGAGGAGATCGACGAGCTCGAGCGGGCGGGATGCGATGCGGTCCTCGTCGGTGCGTCTGCCCCCGAGCGCTAGCGGCGGCCGAAAGTGGCTCGAGCTCGCGGCGCTGCTCGTGCTCGCCGCGGCCCTGAGGGTTCCGGGTCTTCGCTATGGGCTCCCGTTCCCGCTCCTCAACCCCGACGAGCTGTCGATCGTCCCGCGCGGATGGGCGCTCGCGCACGGGGGCGGGCTCGATCCCGGCTGGTACGACTACCCGAGCCTGCTCTTCACCCTGCTCGCGCCGTTCCAGCTCTTCGCCGACGTGCCGTCGTATGCCGCTGCCCGAGCGGTGGCCGCGGCGATCGGGATCGCGGGAGTGCCGGCAGCCTGGTGGCTCGGCCGGGTCGCCTACGGCCCGGTCGCCGGCGTCGTCGCCGGAGCCTCAGTCGCCGTCGCGACGGTGCACGTCGCCTACTCGCACGTCGCCGTCACCGACGTCCTGCTGACGACGCTCGTCACCGCCGCGCTTGCGCTTGCCGTGCAGGGAAGGCTCGAATGGGCCGGCGTCGCCGCGGGTCTCGCGGCGTCGGCCAAGTATCCGGGCGTCTTCCTCGCCGCGCCGCTCCTCGCCGTCGGCTGGCGGGAGTGGCGGCGGCTGGCGACTGCGGCCGCGCTCGCTGTCCTCGCCTTCGTGCTTACGAGCCCGTTCGTCGTCTGGCACGCGGGCACCGCGTGGGAGGACATCTCCCGCGTCCAGCGGCTCGCTGCCGAGGGGTGGCTCGGGTTCGAGCACGACCATCCGACCCCGCTCGCCTTCCTCGATCGACTCTGGGAGAGCCTCGGCCCGGCGCTCCTCGTCGCCTTAGTCGGCCTCGCGCTCGCCGTCCGAGCGCTTGTGTTGAAACAACACAAGCTCTTCGGCTCACGGAGTGCGTCGGCTCGATCAAGCCGTTCGAACGTCGCGCGAGAGGACCTTGTGTTGGAACAACACAAGGTGTTCGCGCAACGCGCCGACCTCGCGCTCGCCGTCTTCGCGCTCGCGTACTTCGCCTACCTGTTGACGCTGGACGCCCACTTCGACCGCTACGTGCTGCCGCTCGTACCCGTGCTCGGCGCGCTCGCCGGCCGGGTGCGGCCGCTGGCCGCGATCGCCCTGGTGCTCCTCGCCGTCCCGCTCGCCTGGTCGATCGGCGACGTTCGGGAGCTCACCCGCACCGACACCCGGCTCGTGGCGCGCGACTGGATCGAGCGGAACATCCCGGCGGAAGCCCGAGTCGCAGTTGAACCCTCGACGCCGCCACTCGGCGAGCGAACGGCGCTGCGGCTCGAGCTACCCGGCCCCGGCCGGCGAACCGATGCTAATCGGGAGGTCGAGCGGCTCCGTGCGCTCGGGATCGACTACGTCCTCGTCACGGGAGCCGTGGCCGATCGGGTCCTCGCCGCGGCTGACCGCTATCCGG